>JALGWK010000358.1 GCA_025774205.1 bacterium | reverse complement strand
CCGGGGCTGGAGTGCATACCTCGACGGCCGGCAGGTCTGGCTGGTCGACTTCACCTTCACGCTCAGCTGCGCTACCGACAGCCTGGTGGAACTGACGGCCTACCGCTACGGCGGGGGGATCGGTTTCCGCGCCACGCAGGAGTGGACCAGGGAGAACTCGACCGTGCTGACCTCTGAAGGTCTGACGAGGGCTGATGCCGACGCCTCTTTCGCCCACTGGTGTCTGGTGGAGGGTGAGACCGCGCCGGAGGGGCGATCGGGGATCGTCTTCATGAGCCATCCCACCAACCGCGCCCATCCCGAACCGATGCGGGTCTGGCCCGAGAACGCCAACGGTGACCGGGGGGATCAGTTCTTCGAGTTCTGTCCCATCCGGCATGAGACCTGGTACATCCTGCCCGGACAGGAATATGTTCTGCGCTACCGGGTCCTCGTCTTCGACGGCGAGATGGAAACCGACCTGATCGATCAACTGTGGCGGAATTATGCCCGGCCGGCTATGGCCGAGCGTTGAACGGGAGTCAGAGACCATGAAACGAGCCGTCCTTGTCCTTCTGCTGACATCAATAGCCTGCTCCTGCGCCTCCGAGGGAGTCACGATCGAGGGAAAGAGGGTCCTGATCTACACCCGGAACGGTGTCGGCTACGTCCACGACAATATCGCCGCCAGCGTCAGCGCTCTCGAGGAGATCTGCGCCGGCCTCGGGATCGAGACGGTGGTCACCGACTCACCGGGTGTTTTCACGCCCGATCAGCTCGATCGGTTCGACGCTGTCATCTTCTCCAACTCCAATAACGACGCTTTCACTTCCCCCGCCCAGAGGGAGGCCTTTCAGGCCTGGATCCGGTCGGGAAAGGGCTTTGCCGGGATCCATTCCTCGAGCGGGAGCGAACGGGGGTGGCCCTGGTTCTGGGCCATGCAGGGCGGTCTCTTCCGCCGTCATCCCGCGCTGCAGCCGTTCGACATCCGGGTGATCGACGGGGAGCACATCTCGACCGTCCATCTGCCGGATGTCTGGCCATGGGAGGATGAGTGCTACTACCTCCATCATCTCAACCCCGATATCCATGTCCTGCTGGCGGCCGATCTGACGACGGTCGAGGACGCCGGGCGGGAGGAATACCCCGGGACAACCTTCGGCGACTACATCCCGCTGGCCTGGTACCACACCTTCGAAGGGGGCAGGCAGTGGTATACGGCCCTCGGACACAAGATCGAACACTACGACGATCCCCTCTTCCGGGAACATCTGAGAGGGGGGATCCTCTGGATCCTCGGCCGTGATTGAGGAGAGATTACCGACACCCGCTAACGATCACCACGATCACGATGATGCGGAGATCGCCATGAAGAGAAGAAGCTTTCTGAACACCTCGGCCGCCGGTCTGGCCGGCACCTTCACCCTGCCCACGATCCTGACGGCCTGCGGCCGCGGCCGGAACGACATTATCCAGGTCGCCCAGATCGGCTGCGGCCGGATCGCCCGT
This sequence comes from bacterium, assembly GCA_025774205.1. GTDB lineage: Bacteria > Blakebacterota > Blakebacteria > Blakebacterales > Blakebacteraceae > Blakebacterum. The sequence goes on along the minus strand of JALGWK010000358.1, from coordinate 925 downwards.
AGCCATGACCTCCCGGAGACCATGAAGTACGACCATGCCCGGGTCGTGGCCTGCGCCGACGTGGATATCAAGCGGGCCCGGGAGTGCAAGGAACTGATCGAAGGCTGGTACGCCGAGCGTACGGAGCAGGAGAACCACGTCGACGTTGCGGTCTACCAGGATTACCGGGAGATGCTCGAGGACCGCAGCATCGACGCCGTGATCATCTCCACCCCCGATCACTGGCATGCCCGTCTGGCCGTGGACGCCGCCCGGGCGGGGAAGGACATCTACCTGCAGAAACCGGCTTCCCTGACCATCAGCGAGGGACGGGCGATGGCCGACGCGGTGCAGGCGACCGGCCGTATCTTCCAGGTCGGTAGCCAGCAGCGCTCGATCTCTCCATGGCCGCAGTTCAAGAAAGCCTGTGAGCTCGTCAGGAACGGCCGGATCGGCGACGTCACCGAACTCTACATCGGTCTCCCCGGGGATCCTTCAGGGGACGAGGAAACGGAGATGCCGGTCCCGTCGAACCTGGACTACGAGATGTGGCTCGGATCGACGCCGGAGGTCTACTACACCGAGAAGAGGGTCCACCCCCAGGAAGACTATTCGCGGCCGGGCTGGCTCCGCTGCGAGCAATTCGGCGCCGGCATGATCACCGGCTGGGGCGCCCACCATTTCGATACCGCCCACTGGGGCATGGGCACCGAGTTCACCGGCCCGGTCGAAGTGGAAGCCGAGGCTGCATTCCCCACCAGTGGTCTATGGAACGTGCACGGTGATTTCGAGGTGACGGCGAAATACGCCAATGGTGCCGTCATGCATGTCAGTGGAGCCTATCCCAACGGAGTTAAATTTATCGGCACGGAGGGCTGGATCTTCGTCGCCCGCGGGAACTACGCGGTCACGGCCAGCGATCCGGTCGTGCAGTCGGATAACGCGA
>JALGWK010000056.1 GCA_025774205.1 bacterium | reverse complement strand
ATAAGGGCTCGTTGACGCATCTGAATGCCTCCCTAATCTGTTCCGCCCGAGGCCGGATCTACCTCTGGGGCGGCTGGAACCACCGCTCGGCTCCTGTGATTCCAATCTGAACGCGCCAGAAAAACTCGTGGGCGTCCCCACTCGTGGAATAGCGTCCGAACTGTAGTGTAAGGTCTGCCCATGTACGACCCTCGCGACCGATATCGAAGGCCGTGCCCAGGGTGCCGTACCAGCGGTTGACCTTCCCGCCGCCGAGATCGGGCGCGTAGAACGCTCCTGTTCTGAGACCGAACCGCACCGGCAGCGTGTCGATGAACCTGATCTGCTGGTCGACAGGCGGGGTGCGCCGTTCGAAGCCGAAACCGATATCGGCATCGGCCTTCAGGAGCCCGATGTCAGCGATCCCGACCGGAGCGCCCGAGGCGGGGACCGGTTCCTCGAGCCATTCGGCCCTGTCCCAGCCGACCCGCCGGTAATCGAGGTAGACCGCCCACTTGTCGCTCAGGGATACCCCCCCTCCCAGCACCATGGTCCCACCCAACCGCAGTCGACCGCTGCTCGTGTCCTGCTCACTCCCCACGGTAGAGAAGACATGGTCAACCCTGAGTTCACCGCGGTTGCTGAACCAGGCCCCCAGGCGAAGCGATGAGAGGGGCTGGAGCTGCACCCCGGCAGAGAGCCGGTTGCCCCTGTGCTGGCGCTGGAGCCGGTCGCGGGTATCGACGAATCCGGTCGGCTCAAAATTCACCGCCCACTCATGCTTGATCGCGCCGAAGAGCAGGTCGGCAGAGAGACCGAAGGAGGCCGCGCCCGAAGGGAGCCGCCACGCCAGGGAGAACGAACCCTTACTCAATCCCCCGCTCCCGAGGTAATTGTGGTAGACCCGGCCGGTCCCGTCGGGCATGACGCCTTCGTTGTGCACTTCGAACTCATTGAAGGTGAGACTCTTCATGTCCGCGCTGAATGCGAATCCCCGACCGAGCGGGAGCACGAGTCCAAGCATCCGCGGGCCGGTCTGCCAGAGGGTGCCCTGCTCCCCGCCGTACGATCCATCCAGACGGCCCACCTCCCAGGTGAAGCTGTAGAGAACTCTCTCGGCGTACGAGATGAGGGCCGGATTGCCCGGGCCGACCGCTACCGGCTCATCACCCCACGGCGCGACTGCCGTGACGCCTCCGATCGCCAGGGTTCGAGGCGGCGCCGGTGATCTCGGCTCGCCGAACCAGCGAATACCGAAGGCGGTCTGAGCCTGAGTCGTCGCCGGGATCACGAGGAGCATGACGAGCGCCATCACCATCATGGTGATCAGGTTCCGGAAGCGGGCGATCATGGCGAACCTCCCGGAGGGAGGGAATAGGTCAGTTCGATGGTGGCCCGTTGATCCGGGGCCGCGGTACTGTCGAGGAGCCTGACGAGGCCAACCGCGCGGTTCTCGTAGGACGCCAGCACCAGGACGTTCATCACCGATTCACCTCGGAGGATCTGGGCATTCACGGTCGGGGTGATCACCATCGTCAGGGCGCTGTCCGATTCGGCCACGGAGGAGGCTAAGCCGAGTGAGAATTCGTCGATAATCGAGGCATCAGATACCGTCCACGGATCATCGTAGACCGAAAGTGCCGAGGCGAGGGTGAGCGGGGCTCCGAGGGTAAGGCCGGGGCGTATCCCCACTTTCAGAACAGCCCGATTGATGGTGACCTCCGGAGGCAGGTGGGACACATCGAAGGAGAGCATGGAACGGAAAGGGGCCCCTCCGCCGACCCACAATTCCCCGGCCGCGATCGGTGTATCGAAGGTAAGCAGGCTGAGATCCGTCTCGGCGGTCACCCTGGTGTTGCGGGTTCCGCTCTCCCCCGCGGGGATATACGTGATTTTCAGGCGCGGCTGCCGCGTCGCAGTGCTGCCCGAGAACTCACTCGAATAGAGATTGACCATGAAGGGCGCCGGGGGCGCTGCTGCTACCGCAATTCCGCCCGCTGCCGCGGGGTTGTCTACCCAGCCCTGCACCAGAGCGGTGGGGAGTGAAAAGCCAAACGTATCGAGCAGTGCCCCGAAGAGCACCGTCCGCTGCGCTACCGCGCTCTGCAGCACCAGACCGGCGCGGTCTTCACCGGTCCACGACGAATCCCACGTCGAGGAAACCGGGCTGATCTCGAAGGTGATCTGGGTTGAATCTCCGGCGGTGGTAACCGAGTGACCGCGCAGGATCAGGACGGCCTCGACAACCTCGGCTCCTGCGGGAAGATCGGTGAACCGGATGAGGGCCAGGGACTCGAAACCTTCATAGGCCCCGGCAAAGAGCCGGATCGATGTGTCGAGGGGGAGGCGGACCGACCAGCTGGTATCAGCTCCCGTGGCAGTGAGGGTATCGGTGAGGACCTCGCTCTGATCCCGACCGGTGAATTCGAATCCGGCCGTATTGTCGGAATTGATGGAGCAGCCGGCGATCAGCAGGAGCAGGCCCAGGAGAGCTATCCCGGATGCCTGCCGATCGGTCGTGTGCGCCGTTCTCCTCATGCCCTCTCCATTCCTTCGGGCCCCGATATCGCGTGACCGCGGCACATGCCCGGGCAGACACCCGGTGTGCAGGCCTGAACCTTTTGGCTTGCCCTCTCTACTTCGATCCCTCACACTCATCCACGATCCGGGGAACGGCAAGTGAGAAAGGCCGTTTACAATACCTGGGATGAGGGTTGGTTCCGGCACCTGAATGCGTCGCCGTGACCCGTAGACGATTGACACCACCCGGTGTTCCGCCGTTTACGGCAGCGACGATAAAATGGGGCTGGCGCCTGTAAATGCCCTTACTCATTATCAGGAGAGGCGTTGCCTTTCTGCGCTGGCTGTTCCCCGGGATCGAGGAAATGCCCTCCGGCGCGCAAGCGTGTGGGGGGCATTTCCATTTCAGCGGGGCGGTGGTTCCGACTGCTGTTCCTGCTGCATCTGCTCCAGCCAGGGAAGTATCTCGTCGACATCCTTCTCCATGTTCTCCAGCATCCACCGGGTATCATCCGCCCATTCGCAGTCGGGATCGTTCTCGAGCAACTCCTCAAACCACCGGCGGGCCTCATCATACTTATCGAAGTTCTCGGCCCACGTGAAGCCGAGCGTAAAGCGGGCTTCGCTGGCATATTTCAGGGGTGGTTCTTCGGCCAGGAATTCCTCGATCCGGACGATCATTTCCTCGGCCGTAACCCGGGCACCGGAGATGGTCTCATGCCAGCGGCTCTCCCAGTCAGTCTTCGCGCACCCGTGAACGAGAAGGAGGATGAAAAGCAGGCAGGTGAATCGCATTCCCGATCGGCCGGTTCCGGAAAGAACCATGTCAGGTTTCCGAGCCGCTGCTGCGGCCGTTCTTCCCGGCTGAATCATTCTTCTTTCCGGAAGAGTCGCCGGTCGTACCGGAATCGGAGGAAGTTGCCGAAGTGACCGCCAACCGCTCTGCTTTCTCGGCCTTCCGGTACGATTCACTGCGGTAATCGGTCTGGTAGAAACCCGACCCCCGGAACAGGAATCCGGCGCCGCCGCTGATGAGGCGTCGCACTTCACTGCCGCACTCCGGACAGGAGGTCAGCGGTGCTTCCGTGATGTTCTGGAATTCTTCGAAGCGGTGCCCTTCGGTCAGGCACTCGTATTCATATGTGGGCATTCGAACGGTACCGGGTTACCTGCCGCCGCCCGACTGCTCCCGGATCTCGTTCTGGTAGTCACTCCAGGCGAGGCGGGCCTGCTGCAGTTCATTCCAGCGATCTTCGGTGACGATGAGGATCGTGGATTCCGCGGTCGAAGATATCGAGAAGTCCTGGCCCTGATTGGCGACACCGATCAGGAATCCGCGGCCGTGCAGCGGGTCGACATACACCACGGGATCAGGCTGGACCATTTTCAGGGAGTCGATTTCCATCGTGAAAACCCCGTGGGTCCGGTAGTAGACGAGCTGTGCGTCCACGATCAGGTCTGCCCGCTCGCGACTCTGGGTGACGAGTTCATCTCTCTCCCGGGTCGTGAGATAGGGGACCACCAGAGCGCCTAGGATGCCGGCCAAAACGAGGACCAGCAGCATCTGGATATAGTTCATGCCATCCTGGCTGGTGAGGCGACGCATTATCGACTCCTTGGGGCGGGAGCCCCGGTTCTGCACCTGCGGGCCCCTTGATATCGCGGACCCCGGTTCCATCAGTTAAACTCTCGAACTGCGGAATATAGGACAGGAGCGTGGTACTTTGCCACTCTCTTTCAACCACGCCCCTGATCTCAGACGATCGGGCTATGAAAAGTGTTCAGCGGACCTGAACGGTTATCGCTTCGTATTCATCACCCTCCGCTCGATCTGGTACCCAGAGCCTCATGATGATAAAGGATCCGGAGGTGAGTTCACCCAGGATCTGCTCGTAGTCCCGCACGTTCCGGACCGCGTCGCCGTCGATCTCGACAATGACCACACCACCTCCGTTGAGCCCGCCGTCATTAGCCGGACCGTACCGCTCCACCGAGGTGACCCAGACACCCCGGCCGTCGAACCCGATCTCCCTGGCCGTTTCCCGGTCGAGTTCGGAGACCGTGAGTCCGAGACGATCGGGCTCCTGCGCTGGCTCCTCTTCCTCCTCCGGTTCAGGCTCCGGGGTTCGCTCCGTTTGTCGCGCGCGGGGCGCCGCATCATCCGGGGGGCGCTCCTTGAGGGTAAGTTCCATGGTTATCCGTCGACCTTCCCGGCGGCTCGTACCGCCCCGGTAGACAACCATCTCGATCACGGTGCCGGGACTCTTGGTGCTGACCAGGGTCTGCAGCTTCCCGGAGTTGTCGATCGGCTCTCCGTCGATCTCGAGGATGATATCCTCCGATCGCAGCCCCGCCTCATCGGCCGATCCCCCGGGGGTGATATCACCCACCAGAGCGCCGATCGGGGGATTGTCGGGCAGGCTGCGCGCCCGCGCGTAAGGTGCTTCGATGATGTTGAACGTCAGCCCCAGCCACGAGCGTCTCACCCGGCCGTACTCGATCAGGTCGCGGGCCACCGTCCGGGCCAGGTTGATCGGGATGGCGAATCCGTAGCCTTCGTAGAAGCCGGAGCTGGAACCGATGGCGGTGTTGATGCCGACGACCCGGCCCTCCAGATCGATGAGCGGTCCGCCGGAGTTCCCCCGGTTGATCACGGCGTCGGTCTGGATGAAATTCTGGATGCCGGCTCTGACACCGTCAATCACCGGGCCGACGTTGAGAGTCCGGCCGAGGGCGCTCACGATCCCCGCCGTGACGGTGAAATCGAAGGTGAGCGGATTGCCGATCGCCAGCACCCAGTCGCCGATCTGGAGCGCGTCGGAGTCACCGAGCTGGACGGTGTGCAGGTTCTCGTCGGTCTCGATCCTGATGACGGCCACGTCGGTCTTGTCGTCTGTCCCCACGATCACGGCGTCATAGCGGCGCTTGTCGGGCATGACCACCACGACCTCGGTGGCGCCCTCCACCACGTGATTATTGGTGATGATGTAGCCGTCGGAAGAGAAGATGAAGCCCGAGCCTTCTCCCCTGACCTCCCGGGGCGTGTCGTCCTGGGGGACCTGGAACCGGCGGAAGTAATCCCTCATTTCATCAGGCATGTTCTCCGGCAGATCAGGCATCTGGTACCCGCGCGAGTTCCTCTCTCTCATGCCGGTGACCTGGACCGAAACGACGCCGGGTCGAACCCGCGCGGCCGCCTCCCGGAGGGAGGGCAGACCCTGCTGCTGGGCCGTGAGATCCTCATCCGTCTCGATCGATCCCGGCTCGGGTGTCGCTACTGTTTCCACGGTCGAGGCCGGTACGATCGCCATCGGTTGTTCCAGCGCGCGAAGCGCGAGTTCACTCGAGTGATCGGACGATCTTCCCGCTCCCGACCGGTCGATGGTCAGACCAACCATGACCCCGATCACCAGCACCGCCACCAGCATCGTCCACCTTGTGATTGCGCTCTTCTTCATACCTGCTTCCTGCTCCCTGGTTGGGACCGCCGACGACCATCGATCCGGTCCTCATTCGCGTTGCTTTCTCTATTCAACCTCTATCTAACGCCCGTTCCCCCGGGATTGTTCCCCCGAGATCACAATTCCCCGAGGCCCTTCATCTCATCCAGTTTCTCCAGCCGGCGATAGAGGGTCCGCAGACCGATTCCGAGCATCTCGGCGGTCCGTTTCTTGTCACCCTTGAGGCGATTCATCGTCTCGTCTATGAGCCGCAGCTCGATCTCCTCGAGCGGAATCCCGAGCGGAACCGTCATCGATCCGTGCAGGGGATCGGAGGGGTCCCGGCCACCTTCCAGCGGCATGATCCTGTCGCCCCACTCCCCCGGGCGCCCGGCGAGGTTCATCACCTCCACACTGGCCCGCAGGTCCGCCACTTCCTCCCGGAGTGCCTGGAGCGCCTGGAAGATGAGTTCCCGTTCCACCTGGTCGGGAGTCTTGCCGGTCTTGGTCGGCAGGTTCATGGGATCGCGCGAGCGCTCCTCCATGATCCGCGCCAGCCGGCCGACCGAAATCTTCTCGCCGGGGTGAAGGAGTATGACCTGCTCCACCAGGTTGCGCAGTTCCCTGACATTCCCCGGCCAGGTGTATCCCCGGAGGTGCTCGAGGGCGTCATCGGTGAACCCGACGAAGGTGGTTCCATGAGTGGTACACACCCGCGAGATGAAATGCGTCAGCAACGGCACGACATCTTCCGGCCGATCCCTGAGCGGAGGCATATCGATCGTCACCACCTGGAGACGGTAGTAGAGATCCTCACGAAACCGCCCCTCTTCGACCGCCCGCTCCAGGTTTACGTTGGTGGCGGCCAGTACCCTTGCCTTTACACGGATCGGCCCGGTTCCGCCTACCCGCTGGAATTCGTGCTCTTCGAGAACCCGCAGAAGCTTCGATTGCAGGTTCTTTGACAGGTCCCCGATTTCGTCGAGGAAAATGGTGCCCTCGCCCGCGGCCTCGAAGACGCCTTCTTTCCGGTTCAGCGCGCCGGTGAAGGCTCCCTTTTCATGGCCGAAGAGCTCAGATTCGATGAGCGATTCGGACAGACCGGGGGTGTTCACCGCCACGAACGGATTCTCCGACCGGGAACTCGCCCGGTGGATGCCGCGAGCGATCAGCTCCTTCCCCGTGCCTGACGGACCCCTGATGAGGATGGGAACGCTGGTCGGCGCGATCCGCGAGACCGTCCGAAGCACACTCGCGATGGCGCTGCTCTCGCCCAGCAGTCCCGTCAGTCGGCCTACCCGCGAGAAGTCCAGCAGGGCGGCAACGATCTCGGCTGCATCGTCCTCCGGCGGGGGGGGCGGAGCATCGGGCCCCTGCCACGGCCCCGGACTGGTGAGCCTGATGATGCCGCCCGGGGCTACCAGCACGATCTGGCCGTGGGCGTTCTGCGTCTGCAGGGAGGATCGGAGATCCTCCACCACCTGACTCCCGGTTTCTTCGGGCAGCATGACCAGGTCTACCGGCCGGGAACCGGCGTATCGGGCGACCTGCCCGATCGAATCGAGCATTACCGTCCTGGTCCGGACTCCGCTCTGCTCGAGCGCCTCCCTGATGTCGGGATGCTCGACCGCCACCACGACGGTCTCCCCCGGCGGGATCGCTCCGATATGTTGGCTGCTGTCGTTATTCATCTTGTTCCGTGTTGTCGCTATTCATCTTCCAGATCCAGGATCGATGCGATCTCGTCGGCCTGTCGCCGGGCCTCCACCTCCTGCGGGGCCTCGGAGATGAGCCTGACTACCGGCTCGGTGTTGCTGGGCCGGATGTGAACCCATCGCTCGGGCCAGTCGAGGCGCACGCCATCCCGGTCATCGACATCCGCGTCGGCACACCTGCCTGGCAGGACGGCCAGGCGTTCTTCGATCGCTGCCGCGCCACCGGCGGGCAGGGTGTATTTCCGTTTCAGCATCGTGTAAACCGGAATGGCAGCCCGCAGGGCAGGCAGATCGACGCCGCCGGTTGCCATCGCCGAAAGGATGAGAAAGGCGCCCGTGAGGGCATCACGACCCCAGACCACCCCGGGATGGATCACTCCTCCATTGCCCTCGCCGCCGATCACCGAGTCCGAGGCCCGCATCCCCTCAACCACGTTGATCTCACCGACCGGGGTCCTGACCACCGGGACACAAACTCCCGGGCCACATCATCGACCATCCGGGTGGTGGAGAGGTTGACCGCCACGCTGCCGGGTTGCCGGGAGAGTACCTGACGGGCAGCAAGCGCGATCGTCGATTCCTCTCCGAGCGGGATCCCGTCGGGTCCCACCACCGCCAGCCGGTCGGCATCGGGGTCGAGGGCGAAACCGAGATCGGCGCCCTGTTCGACCACCGCGGCGCACAGGTCGGTGATCGCCTCCGGAACCGGCTCAGGTGGTCGGGGGAAGGTGCCGTCCGGATCGCAATGAAGTCGGTGCGTTGTTACCCCGAATAATTCGAGTGTAGCCGGAATTAATTCGAGTGTAGCCGGAATGAGTTCTGAACCAGCCCCGCCGCAGCCATCGACGACGACCGTAAAACCGGCCTCCGCGACGGCATCGATATCGATCCCGGCGGCCCGGATCATTCGTTCGGCGTGCCGGTGTCCGGCTCCACTGTCGGTGGTCACGGTGCCGGTCGACGCATCTCTCCTGTCCTGCTCCTCGTTTCGACCTTCAGCGACGGCTTCGATGATGGTGAGGGAGTCAGCGGGTGAAAGGAAACAGCCGGCCGGATCGGCGAATTTGAGTCCGTTCCATTCCTCCGGATTGTGGCTGGCCGTTATCATGATCCCGCCGGCTGCTCCCAGGAGCGCTGTATTCAGCAGCAGCGTGGGAGTCGGAACGATCCCGAGAAAGACGACCTCACGTCCCCGGCCGGTCAGGGTCTCGATCACCACCCTGGCGAAGTCCTCGCCGGAGGCACGGGGATCGCGGGCCACCACGATCGGCCCCTCTCCCCGACGGGCTTCAAAAGCAGCAATGTATTCCGAGGTCAGACCGTGGGTCAGACCACTGCCGGTGATGCCACGCACGCCTGA
>JALGWK010000357.1 GCA_025774205.1 bacterium | reverse complement strand
ATCCTGCTGGAAGGCTTCCTCTCTCTCTGATTACCCTTCTCGTTCCCGCTCCTCTCCGAGTAAAGAGGCTCTGCGCATGAGCGGATTGCTGTAGATCCCTCCCACCAGCGCGAAGCCGCTTATCCCGGCGTTCACGATCGACTCCGATGTGAGCGCGACCCCGTCGAAGGATCCGGCCAGGGCCATATCCACCGCCCCGTAGTAGGTCATCATGATGCCGCCCAGGAGGATGGCCAGGTTCGTGGAACTTTCGACCAGCGCCACCACGGCCGATCGATCGGGGCGCAGGCGGATGAAGATCCCGCATCCGAGCAGTCCGGAGTACCAGGTGTATTTCAGCAGGGGGGTGCCCTCCAGGGCCGCCACCCTGATGTTCCAGCCGAAGATGAGGTCGACGAGAAGAAAGCCGATCGTACTGAAATAGTACCAGCTGATGGCGTTCGCGGCGGCGCCGCGGAACCCGGGTGGAGACGGCTCAGCTTCCGGGGAGGTCATCGGCTCGGATCCCGCAGGTGTCATCTCTTCCCGGTCTCTTCCGCGATCCATTCGATCCATGCTTCTAATCCTTCGCCGGTCTGACAGGAGAGGGGGAAGGTGAGGACCCCCTCGTTCAGCGCCTCCACCCCCTCACGGAACCGTTCCATGTCGAAGGTGAGGTAGGGGAGGAGGTCGATCTTGTTGATCACCAGTGCGTCCACGCCCCGGTACATGGAGGGGTACTTGTACGGCTTGTCATCCCCTTCCGGGACAGAGGCCACGAGGACCTGCCGGTGGGTGCCCAGTTCCCAACCGGCCGGACAGACCAGATTCCCGACGTTCTCGACGATGATCAGGTCGAGGGTCTCCAGGTCGAGGGCATCGAGCCCCTGGCGGACCATCGGGGCATCGAGGTGACAGGAGGCGGCATTGATCTGGACACTTGCCGCTCCCGCGGCCTCGGCCCGGTCGGCATCGAGAGTGGTGGCTATATCACCCTCGATCACACCGATACGGAAGCGTTCCGAGAGCAGCGGGACGCTCCTCTCGATGAGCGAAGTCTTCCCCGCGCCGGGCGAGGCCATCAGGTTGAGGGCAAAGAGGCCATTCTCGTCGAGTCGTTTCCTGTTCATCGCCGCGATCTGATCGTTCGCCCTGGTGATCTTTTCCACGACCGGAATGGTCCGGCTCATGTTCCGTTTCCTTTCATCCCGGTCCGATCGTCCTGCTCGAGGTCGATCGAGACCAGATGGAACTGGTCTCCGTCCACCACCCGCACGTCCGTCGAGGAGCAGGTCGGGCAGGTATAGGCTCTGCCGTCGGGCGTGAAGCGGGTGCCGCAGCCGTCACACTCCATCCCGATCTCCACGTGTTCGAAATCGAGTTTCGACCCCTCCGCCGGTGTTCCCTCGGTGACGATATCCCAGTAGAACTGCACAAAGCGGTCGATGACCCCGGAGAGTCGTCCCACTTCGAGGTGGAGGACGGTTATTCGGCCGCCGCCGGCGTTCTCGGCGTGGTGCAGCGCCAGGTCGAGCAGGCTTCTGGTGATCGGCAGTTCGTGCATGGAGCGTCAGTATAGACGGATGTCCCCGCGAGACAGTAGTCTATTGCCCGTCATAAGCGACCGACACCATCTGATCCGGGAGGTCCCCATGGACTCCGTCCGTTCCCCTCGCGCCATCATCAATGCTCTGCTGCCGCTCTTCCTGGTATCACTCTTCACCCCGACAGCCGGGGCCCAGAACATCGATCGGCTCAGGAGTGACGCCTGGGCCGCGGTCGATCGTCACGGCCAGGAACTGATCGACCTGAGCGACCAGATCTGGGATCACGCCGAACTGGCGCTGCGGGAGGTTCAGTCAGCGGAAGCTCTGGCCGGATATCTGGAGAGCCAGGGATTCACGATCGAACGGGGGGTCGCGGACATGCCGACCGCCTTCGTGGCCACCTGGGGATCGGGGAGCCCGGTTATCGGCATCCTGGGTGAATACGACGCCCTGCCGGGGCTCAGCAACCAGCAGGAGCCGAGGCAGGTGCCGATCACCGCGGGGGATCCCGGTCACGGGTGCGGACACAACCTCTTCGGGGCCGCCAGCGCGGGCGCGGCCCTGGCCGCGAAGGAAGTGATGGAGCGCCGCCGCTTGAGCGGCACGATCAGGTTCTTCGGCTGTCCGGCCGAGGAGACCGTCGTCGGAAAGACCTACATGGCCAGGGAAGGTGTCTTCGATGGCCTCGATGTCTGCCTCGACTGGCATCCCGGCTCCTCGACCGGAGTCGGATTCGCACGCAGCCGGGCGCTGAATAACTTCACGGTCGAGTTCTACGGCAAGACCGCTCACGGGGCGGGGGACCCCTGGAACGGACGGAGCGCCCTCGACGCGGTCGAATTGATGAACCACGCCGTCAACATGCTGCGGGAACATGTGCAGCCCTCGACC
>JALGWK010000055.1 GCA_025774205.1 bacterium | reverse complement strand
GAGCACAGCGACATCGCCGAAGGGCAGGAAGAGGCCGAATCGATAGCCACCCGGCTGATCGCGCATGAAGGACTGATGTACAACCTCAACATGACACCCACGATCAGCCCCGACGGGGAACGGATCGCGTACATCGCCAACGAGAACATGCGGGATGGGCTCTATGTAGCCAATGCCGAGACCGGCAGGTCGAAGAAGACGCTGGCTTATGGCGGGAAATCGGGCTCACTGGAGATGATCGACTTCTTCGAGTCGACCATGTCGTGGTCCGATGACGGGAACATCCTGGCGTTCGTCTCCAGCGGTGGCGCCGAGGATGTCATCCACCTTCTCAACTCCCATACCGGTCGGACGGTACAGAAGCTGCGGTACGACGGGATGTCGATCGTCTCGGCCGCGATCAGCCCTGATGGTGAGCAGATTGCCTTCAGCGGGATGAAGCACGGTCAGAGAGACCTCTATGTCGCTTCAACCGACGGGAGTGAACCGCGCCGTGTGACCAGTGATATCCATGCCTATCTCCATCCTTCCTGGTCACCGGACGGGACCAGTATCGCGGTGGCTACCGATCTCGGCCATCCGACCGATGTGGCCAACCTCGATTTCCGCGGCTACCGGCTGGCGCTCATCGATCCCGTCTCAGGCGAGCTCGATCTCCTGACCGGCGGGGCGTACCATGATGTCAACCCGGTCTGGAGCCCGGATGGGGAGTCACTGGCCTTCATCAGCGACCGGGCCGGGGTACCGCAGATATTCCTCTACGACCTGGCCAATCGCTCGATCCGGAAGATCACCAACCTGGTGACCGGGATCTCCGGCATCACCACCTCCTCACCGGCCATCTCCTGGTCGCGCGCGACAGGCCGCATGGCCTTCTCCAGCTACCGCGAGATGGGGTGGGATATCTACACCATGGAGGATCCCCGAACGAATCCCGCTGCGAGTGTGGATCAATCGGTAGAGCCGGGTACGGAGAACTTCGAACCTCTCTGGGCCGGATACCAGCTGGGTGAGGAATTCCTCTTCAGTGACGATGAGTACTCACCACGGCTGCAGTTCGATTACGTCTTCGGGGCCGGCGGATTCTCTTCCCAGATCGGAGTCATGGGCGACGTGATGCTGGGCCTGAGCGACATGCTGGGGAACCACAATGTCGTGGTGCAGCTGGGACTCTACGGAGCCCTGAGCCGGTCGAACCTGCTGGCGGCTTATATCAACATGACCCGGCGTCTGAACTGGGGTGTGACCGCTTATCAGCAGGCCATGGCTCTGGGGGGCTTCTACGCCTCGACCTTCACCTCGACCGAATATGTCAGTCGTATCTACCGGGGGATATCGCTCTACGGTTACTACCCGCTGAATGTCTTTAATCGGATTGAGACCTCAATCGGTTACATGGGCGTGTCGGATGACCTCGTGAGTATGGACCGCTTCTATGGCCGCACCCAGGTACTCGAAAAACTCGATCGGTATCACTGGGTCCAGGGCGGTCTGGGAATGGTCCACGATTCGGCGGTCTACTTCTTCCCCGGCCCGATCGGGGGGGCCCGCTGGCGGGCTTCTGTCTCCCATGCGGTCGGCGATCTCAATGCCACTACGGTGACGCTCGATTTCCGCAAGTACATCACCCTCAACCGGCGGGGCGCCATCGCCCTGAGGACGATGACCGGGAACATCATCACCGACGGTCCCAGTGATATTCAGTACTTCAGGATCGGCGGTCCGCTCTCGCTCCACGGGACCGGCTGGGGAACGTTGTGGGGGACCAATCTGGCCGTCCAGAATGTGGAGATACGCTATCCCCTGCTCCCCTTCCTGCCAGTGCAGTGGGACGTCCTGAGCGCGGCTCTTTTTGCCGACGCCGGAGCGGTCTGGGATAACGGTTCGAAGCCGCTGTGGGAGAACGTGGCGGCCGGTGTCGACCGGAACGCGCAGCTGCAGAACACTGCCATCGGGGCTGTCGGCGCCGGGGTCCGGGCGAACCTGGGCTTTATCACGATCTTCCTCGATTATTCCGTGCCCACCAACTTCAAGGGTGATTTCGGGAAAGGGTTCCTGCAGTTCGCGATCGGGCAGATTTTCTGAGCTCTGCCGGATACACGGGGATTCCATGAGATCCCGTCCCGCGTGGCGCGCGAAGGCACGGATCCGTGGAAGCGACGGTTGCCGGCTCAGGTCGGCAGCCGTTTTTTTATTCTCTCTGTGATTTTTCCGATCGTCTGAGTATCTTTACTTGCTATGACAGAGAATACTACTCGTAAGTCGCAGTCCTCCAAAGGATTACTCGGACGAATGCTGGGCCTCGGGAAAGATTCCCGCTCAGCCGAACCGCTGGTGGTCCCTCGAGCGGAACACAACATCAGCCGCAAGAACATGGAGGAAGAGGTCCTCAAGGTCCTCTACCGGTTGAAGAACTCAGACCAGATGGCCTATCTGGTCGGCGGAGCGGTACGTGACCTGCTTCTGGGTCGCAAACCAAAGGACTACGACGTTGCTACCGACGCCCGTCCCGACCAGATCCGCAAACTCTTCGTCAACAGTCGGCTCATCGGTCGTCGATTCCGACTCGCCCACATCGTCTTCAGGGGGGGGAAGGTGATCGAACTCTCCACCTTCCGGAAGAACCCTGATCCGCCCGGAGGCGAAGAGAATGGTGAGCAGGGTGAAGAGCGCGACCTCCTGATCCATGAGGACAACACCTGGGGAACTCCCCAGCAGGATGCCTACCGGCGGGACTTCACCATCAACGCTCTCTTCTACAATGTCGCTGACTTTTCGGTCATCGACTACGTGGGCGGCATCGCCGATCTGAAGGATGGCATCATCAGGACTATCGGTGATCCCAATATCCGGTTCCGGGAGGATCCGGTGCGGATGATCCGCGCGGTCGAATACTCCGCCCGCCTCGATTTCGAGATGACCCCCGAAGTGCTGAAGGGCATCCGCAAGCACCGGAAGGACCTGAGGAAAGCATCCGTCGCCCGCATGTCAGATGAGATGCTCAGTCTCCTGAAGAGCGGTGCCGCCGAGAAGGCCTTCCGCAAACTCCACGCCACCGGGCTGCTGGAGATCCTCCATCCCGACCTTCACCGGTCGCTGGAGGGTTCACCGGACAATCAGCTCTTCAGACAGCTGGCGCTGATCGATCAGTGGGTGCAGCGGGGACGCGGTATCAACGATACCGTACTCTTCGGATCCCTCACCCTGGAGCCCATGGCCCAGGCGGCCAAAGACGCCGAGGAGCGCAAGGGCGGACGTCTGGCCAGGGGCGAATACCTCTCCCTGGTCGAAGATCTCCTGAAGGAAACCACCGCCCTCATCAGGATACCAGTCAAACGGCAGCACCAGCTGAAACAGGCATTCCTGGGAGCCTACAAGATGCGGCGCAGGCCCTCTGACCAGCGGGATGGTCAGTCGATGGCCGGACGCGGATATTTCAGGGACGCGCTCGATCTCTTCACGCTGGAGGTCGAGATCACCGACCAGTACCGCAGTGTGCTGAAGGACTGGCAGCAGCTGAAAGGCGCCGGCAGGAGTGATGGCCGCAGTGGTGATTCACGTCGCGGCAGAGAAGACTCCCGGGGCCGGGAACGCGGACAGAAGGGACGCCGGGACGACGGGCGACGCCGACAACCGGAATCGGATTCCCGTCAACGGGATGAGAGTGAGAAGCAGGAGCATCGACCGGACCGGAAGCCCGATGATCAGCCCCGGAAGGAACAAGGGCGGAAGCCCCGGGAGGAAGAGCGGAAACCGCGGGAAGAAGAACTGAGATCGCGGGAAGAAGAACTGAAATCGCGGGAAGAAGAACTGAAATTGCGGGAAGAAGAACTGAGATCGCGGGAAGAGGATCGGACACAGCCGGACACGACCCCCGCGGGCGACATTACTCCACCGCAGGTCGAGCAGGAACCAGCCACTCCGCAGGTCGAGCAGGAACCAGCCACTCCGCAGGTCGAGCAGGAACCGGCCACTCCGCAGGTCGAGCAGGAACCAGCCACTCCGCAGGTCGAGCAGGAACCGGCCACTCCGAAGGTCGAGATGTACTCCCCGGAGGAGGTCGAACACGGTCGGATGATGCGGGAAAAGAGATCGTGGGCGGGTGTTGCCGGTCAGCAGAGTCCGGTCATCCAGAAGATGAAGGAACAGATAGAGAAGGGTGAGATGTCCGTTCATTCCGACGGTGAAGCGCCGTGGTACACTCCGGGACAGCCTCTGAACAGCACCGGTCCGAATGGTGGTGATAAAGCCGGGAATGAAGAGGGTGAAGAGGAGAAGAGCGGCAATGGCGATCCTGATGCCGGCAAGTGGGGACGGTCGAGGCGGGAAAGCCCCCCTGATCGTTGATCCTGCTCCTCCGGCTCAACCGCCTGATCGGCCGGCGCCAGCCCAGACCTCGCGTTCGCCGGTTACTCCTACAGGCTCCTGAGCGCGAGATCCACGAACAGCCGTACTCCGAAGGCCGTCGGCCCTGGTCCTGACCAGGGCCGGCTTTCTTTCTGCCATTCCACGCCGGCAATGTCCAGGTGTACCCACGGGGTGTTCCCGACAAATTTCTCCAGCAGTTTGGCCGCGGTGATCATCCCCGGTGCTTCTTTGCCGGTATTGCGGACATCAGCGATCTCCGATTCGACCAGCGCGTCGTAGTCGGAGTCCATCGGCATCTGCCACACTTTCTCACCACTCGCCCGGGAGGTTGAGACCACCGTGTCGATCCACCCGGGATCATTTCCCGCCAGCCCCGCGTAGACGTGACCGAGGGCCGTGACGCAGGCGCCCGTGAGGGTGGCGATATCGACGATCCCCTCCGGCTCCTGTTCCACGGCGTATGCCAGACCATCGGCCAGGATGAGACGGCCCTCCGCGTCGGTGTTCACCACTTCGATGGTCTTGCCGGCGTAGCTGGTGATCACATCCCCCGGCCGGATAGCGCTGCCGGAAGGCATGTTCTCGCATAACGGGGTGATACCGATCACCGGTCTCGAGGGTTGCAGTCGACCGATGGCGCTCATCGCGCCGATCACGGCCGCGGCGCCGGCCATGTCCGCCTTCATCTCCCCCATACCCTTTGCGGGCTTGATGGAGATACCGCCCGAGTCGAAGGTGATTCCCTTACCGACCAGTGCCAGTGGCGGCTTCGATGCTGCCCGGGCCTCTGCGGGACGGTATCGCATCACGACCATCCGGGGTGGATTGGCGCTGCCCTGATTGACGGCCAGCAGGCCGTTAAATCCTCGCTCCCGGAGCTGTTTCTCATTCAGAACAGTGCACGACACGCCCGAGGCGCGACAGGCCCGCCGTGCTTCACCCGCCATGATGACCGGTGTCATCAGATTGGCGGGGGTGTTGACGAGGCGCCGGGTGAGGAGCATGGCGTCGGCCACGACCGAACCGGTAGCGACGCCGGCGCGCATCGCCTTCGTGACTGAACCGGGACAAAGAAGCGTGAGCCCGGTATAGGGAGCGCGATAGGGATCCCGACGGCTCTTCTTCGCCGTCTTGTAGGCGTCGATGCCTCCTCCACCGGTGACGAAACCCTCAACGACGGCCCGGATCCCTTCACGATCCGCGCCCTCTTCCCGAATCTCGATAGCGACCACCTTGATCCCCGACTTCCGGAGACGACGAGCGGCCGTGCCACCGAGCATTCGGCCAGTTTCCCTGTCCGCTGTTCCCGCGGGACCGAGTCCGGTGAGGAGCAGCAGAGAAACATCCATGCCCCGCGGAGCGTGAATGAGCAGAGTCTCTCCCTTCCTGCCGGTGAATCCCTCCCTCGTCATGGCTCCGGCCAGGAGGCCGTCGGTCACGGAATCGATCGAGCTGAGATGGGGAGAAGCAGTGGTCTCGGACTCGAACACACCGATAACCAGAGCTTCACCCCGGAATTCGGTTGTGGAGGTGCGGGACAGGATGGTCTTCATCTGACGGCTCCCATACATTCTGGCGGGATGTGGTCACAGAACAGTAAGTAATGATGGTTCAACGGCCGGAGGTATGTCAACATTCAGTAATCGTCGACTTTGACCAGCATCACTGACAGGAATATACTTGCCGCTCCCATCCACCGGCCTGCGAGAGGGGTCAGATTCTGTCCGCTGATCATCTGACAGCTCCATGTCCGTTCTGCGGCTCTGAGCGGATAGCGAGCGGCGTTCTGCCGCCTGACCGCCTGGCTCCGGAAGGCCTGGCGATCGCTCTGGTCAGGTGCACCGGATGCGGCACCCTTGAGACCGTTCCTCCCGACGATCGTGTCATTCCGGTTCAGGCCGACTCGAAGTACCTCCCCCATGAACATCCGACCGGACTGAAGGGGTGGCTGACCCGAAAAAGTCAGCGCCGAAAGGTGTCCCTCACTCTTCCCTGGTCCACGGACGGGACCGTGGTAGACCTGGGTTGCGGATCGGGTGGATTCCTGGAGGCCTGGCTCGGGTTCCGACCGGAGGCGACAGCGATCGGTCTCGAAACCGCTCCTGAAGCGCTGGAGAACAGCCGGCGGAGGGGAGTGGAGGTCGTCGAGGGTGAGCTGGGGGATGGCCTGCCTGATCCTCTCCATGGGGCAGCTCTATACACCCTGTGGCATGTTCTGGAACACCTCGACGATCCGGCGGCGGCCCTCCGGTCGATCGTGGAGGTCATCGCCCCCTCGGGCAGGATCGTCGTGGCGGTGCCGAACGCCTCAGGTTTCGAGAGATCGCTCTTCGGTGATCGGACCATAGCGTGGGATGTACCCCGGCACCGCTGGCATTTCACCCCGGAAGGTCTCTCCGCCCTGGCACGGAACACCGGCCTGCGGGTTCTGGACCGGTTCAATCTGTTCAGTGATGATGTCTACGATGCCGTGGGCTCACTGCAGGGGATACTCTATCCCGCCTCCTGGGTCAGGACGGGGGATCTCAGGAGCACCCTCGCGACGGGACTGGCGCTGATGGGGGGAGTGCCCGCAGGTATTCTCCTGGCTGCCCTCAATCCGTGGCGGCTGCGAGCCAGCCTGGGTGTGATCCTGGCGCCAGAACACTGATCCACGCGCTGGCCGCGGGCGCTGCCGCCCTTCCAACCGGCTGCCGCGTTGCCCCTCTCCTCATACTGCCCGTATATTAAGAAGCTACGGCAATTCGCCGGTCTCACCGGCAACCCGCCGGGATACGGCGCCGCTCGAATGGGACGGTTGTTGCGTGACAGGGCACAAGAGGTTGAAAGGGGGCCCTGTGGGCCTGGTACTGGATGACATCCATCTCGGCACCCTGCTGCTTTCGCCGATGGCGGGGATCACCGACAGCGTGTTCCGACGGCTCAGCCGCCGGATGGGCGCGGGTGCGGTCTATACCGAGTTCGTGTCCAGTGATGGAGTGATCCGGAATAATCGCCGCACCCTTGAGATGGCGTCCTTCCGGCCCGAGGAGCACCCGGTAGGTGTTCAGCTCTTCGGGGGCGACCCGGAGGTGCTGGCGAACGCGGCCCGTCAGGTGTGGGAACTCGGGCCCGACCTGATCGACATCAACTTCGGCTGTCCGGTGCGGAAAGTGGTAAAGAAGACGGCCGGAAGCGCGGTGCTGCGGGACCTGGGTCTCTACCGGGAAATTATCGCCTCGGTCGTGGCGGCCGTTCCCGGTCCGGTAACGGTGAAGATCCGCGCCGGATGGGATGAGGAGAGCCTCGTCTTCAGCGAGGCTGCCGGGATCGCCGCGGAGGAGGGCGTACGCGCCATTACGCTCCATCCCCGAACAAGGGCCCAGGGATACTCCGGTCGGGCCGACTGGGACCGGATAACCCGGCTGGTCGAGGTGAGTCCGATCCCGGTGATCGGGAACGGTGACCTCTTCGAACCGGAGGATGTGCTGAGGATGATGGAGGAGACCGGCTGCCGGGCGGTGATGATCGCCCGGGGCGCGATCGGCAATCCATGGATCTTCAGCCGGACGCGGACCCTCCTTGAGGAAGGGATCGCGCCACCGCCGCCCCTGCCCGTCGAGAGACTCGAGACGGCATTGCTCCATGCCAGACTCGAGATGGAGAGCAAGGGGGAACCGCGCGGGCTGCGCGAAGTCCGCAAACACATGGCGTACTACACGAAAGGATTATGGCACGGCGCGAAGCTGCGGCAGGCCATCTTCAGACTCGAGCAGTACGCAGCGATTGAGAGCCTCATCAGAGATTATCTTGACGCCCTGTCGCGATTCGACGCGGGTGAACCGTCCCACTTCGGGCCGGAAGAGGATGCGAGAGAGGAATTGACTGGTGCGTGAATCGGAACTGAAGGAACTCCTGGAGGCGATCTCGGCCGGCACGACTGCTCCGTCGGAAGCGATCGAAATGCTCCGTGAACTGCCGTTCGAAACGGTCGGGGATTTCGCGACCCTTGACTTCCATCGTGAACTCCGGTGCGGATTCCCGGAAGTGATGCTGGGGGAGGGGAAGACGGTGGAACAGTGCCGGGCGATCGCCGCGAAACTGGCGGCGAAGGGAGGAATCCTCCTGGCCACCCGCCTCGATGAGGAGAAAGCCGCCGCGGTCCTCGAAGCCGTGCCGGAGGCGGAGTACTTTCCGGTGGCCCGGCTCGTCCGTCGTATTCCCGCGGGAGCTCTTGACGGGATGGAAATGCGTGGTCCGGCCGCGGTGGTATCGGCGGGGACCAGTGATATGCCCGTAGCCGAAGAGGCTGTCCTCACCGCCGAGAGCATGGGTCTCGAAGTCAGGCGTGTCTACGATGTGGGAGTGGCGGGTCTGCACCGTCTGCTCGCCCATCGGGAGGAACTCGATTCCATGGCCGTGGTCATCGTCGTAGCGGGGATGGAGGGGGCCCTGCCCAGTGTCGTGGGTGGGTTGATCAGACCACCGATCATTGCCGTGCCCACCAGTGTCGGTTACGGGGTGGCCCGGGGCGGCTATACGGCGCTGCTCGGCATGCTCTCCTCGTGCGCCTCCGGGGTGATGGTGGTCAACATCGACAACGGTTTCGGAGCCGGCTGCGCGGCGGCACGCATCGCCCGGATTCGGAAAGCAGGTGAGTGATGAGGACACTTCTCCTGGAACCGTTCGCGGGGATCAGCGGCGACATGCTGCTCGGCGCCCTGGTGGATATCGGGGTGTCGATCGAACTCCTCCGGGAACAGGTGGAGGCACTCGGTCTTGGCGATCGGGTGGAACTCACGGCGTCGAAGGTGAACCGGAGCGGGATCACCGCCACAAAGGTGGATGTTCTCGTGGACGGAGAGAAGGAGGAGCCCGGTATTCCTCCCTCGGGACACAACCATCACACCACGCTGCTTTCGATCGTGGAACGACTCGAGGTATCGACTCTCGACAGGGAGATCGCCGACCGGGCCGGGGAGGTCTTCCGGAGACTGGCCGATGCCGAAGCCAGAGTGCACGGCGGCGATCCGGAGAAGGTGCACTTCCATGAAGTTGGCGCTCTCGACGCAATCGTCGACGTAGTCTGCGGGGTGGCGGCAGTCGCCTCCCTCGGAGTGGAGCGGGTGATCTCGACTCCGCCTGCGGACGGACATGGAGAAGTAGAGTCGGCCCATGGAATCCTGCCGGTCCCGGTGCCGGCAACGACCTTCATCCTTGAAGGGGTGCCCGGTCGGAGGATCGATGTGCCCTTTGAGATGGTGACTCCGACCGGAGCGGCTCTCCTCGTCACCCTGGCCGATGCCATCCGGACCGGGATTTCCTTTGTTACGGAGCGGACCGGCTATGGAGCCGGCACACGTCAGATCGAGGGACGCCCGAATGTGCTGCGGGCTTCGATCGGGGAACTCATCGATCCACCCGGGAAACCGGGCGATGAAATAACAATTCTGGAAACGACCGTGGACGACGCGATCCCCGAGGTGTGGCCCCACCTTGTGGAGAGGCTCCTTGCGGAAGGAGCGCGCGACGCCTGGCTCACTCCGGTTATCATGAAGAAGGGGAGGCCGGGGATCAACCTGACCGTGCTTTCCGATCACGACAGGGTACCGGTCCTGGAGCAGTTGATATTCGCGGAAACCGGCACCCTCGGGATCCGCTTCACCACCGCCGGACGACGGGTGCTCACCAGGCAGAGAGGCACTCTCGAAACCAGATTCGGTCCGCTGCAGGTGAAACTGTCACGGCTCTCCGATGACGAACCATGGTCGGTACATCCCGAGTACGAGATATGCAGGGTGGTCGCCGCGGAACGCGGCCTGAGTCTTCAGGATGTATACGAAGAGATCCACCGGGCGGCAGGAGAGGATGGCGAGCTCACGGCTGAATGAGATCGGAGTCGGATCCATACCGGCCGTCGTGCGCCGCGGCTATCATGAAAAGAGGGAGGGATCTCGGATAATGACGGGGAAGAGAGTTCTGCGCTCCATAGTGACGGGGATCGTGATCTCTATGGTCATCGTGTCGCTGTCCGGTCCCGTCTCCGGTCAGCAGGTGCACCCCCGTGCCGGCACCACGAGTGTGCCGCTCCTCAATTCAGGTTTCGGACCGACGGGAACCGCGCTGTCCGAGGGTTTGACCGCCTGGAACAGCACCCCGGACGCCGTCTGGTGGAATCCCGCCGCGGCAACCCGGATGACGGCTGATACCGGGAGTCTACTCGCTCTGGGCGGTGCCAGGCTTCATGCCGGAATGAACAGTACCACCCTCGCGTGGGGTACCCGGGTCAAGGGGGCCGGCCTCGTCCTCCTGGCCTCCTACAGCGGACTTACCGGGATCGAGGTCCGTGAGGACCTGCCGACTCCCGAACCCCTCTCGACTACCTCGGCGTACGATCTCACGGCGGGGGTGAGTATCGGCCTCCCCCTCATGGGCGGCGGTATCGGATTCGCAGTCAAGGGTGTCTACGAGAAGCTCCACTACGCGGACGCCTGGGGTGTCGCCCTCGATGCCGGGATACAGCTGCCGCTGCCAGGCGACCTGCTGAGGGTTGGAGCCTCGGTGCGGAATCTGGGGCGGATGGGTGTGCTCGATCAGGTGCGGCTTGAACTCCCCTGGAGTGTGGCATTCGGTGCCGCGCTCATCGAACCGGTGGAGGTGGGCTCATGGCGGTTCTCAGCCGGAGCCGATCTCTGGAAACCGGCCGATGACTGGGCCCAGCTGCGGCTGGGCGTGGAAGCCTCCTCTGATCCGCTCCGTCTGAGAGTTGGAACCAGACAGGGTCGGGGCTGGAAGACCATCTCCGCCGGCTTCGGGATCGTGTTCGGAGGCTGGCAGTTCGACTACGCCTACGTGTACGATCCCGATCCAGACCGCAGGTTCGCCGGCAGCATCCAGCGGCTCGGGATACAGATCCAACTCGACGACCGGGACCGATCCGGTCGCTGACTATTGAAAGGAATCGGACCGTCATGACCTCCATCGAAGCTGTCGACGCAATCGAGATACTCGACTCCCGGGGTAATCCCACGATCGAGGTGGAGGTTCTCCTGATCGGAGGCGCTGTGGGTCGGGCCGCGGTCCCCTCCGGGGCGTCGACCGGTGAGCATGAAGTGCTGGAACTGCGGGACGGAGACAGCGAACGGTACCTGGGCAAGGGGGTTCAGCAGGCCCTGGCCAATGTGACCGACACCATCGCCCCTCAGCTGCTGGGATGGGACGCGACCGATCAGGTGGGTATCGACCGACTCCTGATAGATCTGGACGGTACTCCCGACAAGTCGAACCTGGGCGCGAACGCGATCCTGGGTGTCAGCCTGGCGGTCGCTCAGGCGGCGGCCGAAGCGGTCGGCCTGCCCCTCTTTGCCTACCTGGGGGGTCCGACCGCGCGCCTGCTGCCCCTGCCGCAGATGAACGTCATGAACGGCGGCGCTCACGCCAACAACGCCCTCGATATCCAGGAGTTCATGCTGATCCCGCATGGCTTCGCGACCTTCGGGCGGGCGCTCCAGGCGGGCGTCGAGACCTTTCATCACCTGAAGAAGATCCTGTCCGGAAAGGATTTGAGCACGGCGGTAGGCGATGAGGGCGGCTTCGCTCCCGATATCGGCTCCACGGGGGAGG
>JALGWK010000054.1 GCA_025774205.1 bacterium | reverse complement strand
CGCCGCATCGCCTCCTCGAGGATCGACACGGCGGCGAAATCACCCGCGCGGGCCATGGCGTAGACAACATCTCTTCTCAGCTCCCACGAGGTACTGCTCGAGAGCAGTTCGTCGAGCGGCATCTGACGGGTCGTGCTTCCCTGCCTTCCAACAAGGTCTACCAGATGCGATCGGGCCGACTCGACCCGTGATGAATCAGGCCACCGACGGATCAGTTCTTCATACGCCTCCACGGCCTCGCTGCCGCGTCCCATCCGCTCGAGAGTGTAGCCGACATAGTATTGGGCATCGTCGACCCGGCTGCTCTGCGAGTGCTCTGTCACCACCTCCCGGAAGAGTTCCAGCGCGCGCTCGAATCGCTCGCTGACGCCAGCAATATCCCCAGGCAGACCAGCGTCATCACTCTTTCTGTCCACCCTGTCCCTGTCATACATTTCCCGAATCTCATCGTCTTGTCTCCCTGCTCTGTGCGTATTCCTCACCGATCCAGCCCGATGCTTCGAGGGCCTCGGACACCGCCCCGTCAACATCGAGAGCCACCAGCCGGTCCCCGAGACCGGTCATCTGGAGGGTATCCCTCAATTCGCGCAATGATCCCTCTTCACCACCCCCACTTCCGAGGACGGCCACATCCTCCAGGAAGAAGGCTGCCCGGCCTATGGTTGCCAGGAAGATCCGGTCGCGTTCAGGCTCCAGCCGTCTCTGCAGAAGACTCCCGTCCCGCAGCAGATCGCGGGCACGCGCCCGAATCATTTCCACGTTGCCGACGGCAACATCTCCCTGATCGAGTTCCATCACCATCGCGACCAGTTCCAGTACTCCTTCGATCCAGGGCAGGCCCAGGTCGGCCAGGAACTCGGCCCGGACGAGGGCCTCCACGGCACCGGAGTCGACCTCCGCCGAAACGATCGCGATTGGATCCTCCATCGGTGTCGGTTCCCCGGGGAGACCCCAGTACCCGATCCCGATCCCGACCAGTACCAGCGCTGCCGCGGCCGCCACGCGAGTCCACGACCACCGGTCCGGCCGGTTTTCCCGGCCGGGCACGCCTCCCACGAATCGGGACCAGGCCCGCTCCGCGGCGATCTGTTCCTCCGGTCGCGGGGAGATATCCCCGAAGGGAAGCGGCGGTTCATCCAGATCATCCAGCCCTTCCATGCCGGAGACGGCCTCATCCAGCGCCATCCGACACCCTGGGCACGATTCGAGATGTTCCCGGAGATCCTCCTTCTCCCCTTCACGGAGCTGACCGAACAGATACAGTTCGAGTGTCTGCTCCCGTTCGGGGCACGCTTCATTTCCGGTGTGATCTGATACGTTCATCTCATCATCCCTCATTCATCGGCAGTCATATCGCCCAATATCCGACCGAGTTTCCTGAGTCCCCGGAAGACCTGGGTTCTCGCGGTCACCTCTTCGCAGCCCAGCACTTCCGCGATCCGGCTCATCGGCAGTTCGTCGAAGAAGCGGAGCACGACCGCGGCCCTCATCCCATCCGGGAGTTCATCGAGGGCATCCCTGACCCGTTCCGCCCTTTCCTCCCGTACAAGGGAGGCCAGGGGCGCGGAGGGAGCATCGTCAGCATCCCGGTCGACCCGTCCGGCCTCGACCCACGACGAATGAAGCCGGCCCTTCCGGTCGAGGCGGCGTTTCTCCTCGATGGCGCGATTAACCGCGATCCGGCGGAGCCAGGGATAGAACCGGTCCTTGTCGGCCAGACGGGGGAGCGCCTGCAGGGCAGCGACATAAGCGTTCTGCACGGTATCCTCGGCTCCCGATCGATCGGAGAGGATCCCCTCTACGACTCCCACAACGCGCGCGAAGTAGCGTCGGTGGAGTTCACCGAAGCCCTCCAGGTCCCCGGCGAGAGTCCGTTCGATCAGTTGTTCGTCCGGCAGTGACATCGCTCCTCCTGTTGATCTCATATCAAAGGCGCGGTCGGAACCCGGATTGTTGCATGAAAAAGGGGACCCGGTAAGGTCCCCCTTCACTCCCTTCGATCGAACCGGTCTCGGCCGGATGTCGAGTTGATTGTTCCCTTCAGTGCTCAACGATCAGAAATCGCTGTCGCTCTCCACGATATAGGTGGCCAGGGTCCTGGTCAGGGGCTGCTCCTTCTCCCAGTCCCAATACGTATTCCGGAGCAGATCGATGAGCGCCCGCCGGTAGTCGAGGTAGGCGGACAGGTAGTTGCGCCGCGTACTGGCCAGCCGCCCCTGGGTCAGGAGGAGATCCTGGACGTTGAGCGATCCCGACTCGAACTGCTGCACCGCCAGGCGGTAGGAGCGCTCGGCGGCATCGAGACTGCTCACCAGCAGGTCGAGCCTGGTCTGGGCCTCGGCGACCCGGTCGACCGTACTTACGACCCCCCGCTCGATATTGAGGCGGGTCTGGTCCCGCGACCGATCGATCCGCTCCAGGTCGGCGAGCTGGGCGTTGAGCCGGGCCTGGTTGCGACCCCAATCCCACAGGGGAACGTTGAAGCTGATGGCCGCGCCCCGGGCCTGGTCGGGGTCGAGGATGTTGTCATAGAACTGCCCCATCTCATCCCCCCGCCCCTCCAGCCCGAGGGTGAGGCTCACACTGCCGCTCATCCGTCCGTGTGAACGGGTCTCTTCGATGGTCATCTCGTGCCCCTCGCGCCACATCTCATTCCGCCTGAGATCGGAGCGGTACTCGAAGGCTCGCTCAATGGCCAGATCGGCATCGATCTCGATCGGGGTGAAGGTCAGGTCGGGCTCGATCGTGATAGCTATTTCCTGTGGAAGACCGATGGCGTTCTTGAAGTTGCTCTTCTCACGGGTCAACCGTCCGGTACTGCTGGAGGACTTGTTCCGCTTGTCGAGCAGGTCGACCTCCAGCTGGAGGAGGTCGATCTCGGTGAGGTCGCCCCGCTGGAAGCGTCGTCGACCCGCCTCGTAGAGCTGTTCGAGTCGCTGTTGCTCCTCGATCGCCAGCTGGTCCTGGTAGGTCCGCTCGTACAATTCGAAATACGCCCGGGAGATGTCCCGGATGATATCGATCTGCTTGCCCACGAATTCCAGCTGGGTGTTCTCCAGCGTCAGCTCGGCCCGCCGGATCGCCACCTGGATCCGGTTCGGCCGCAGGATCGGCTGCTCGTAGCGGAGGAAGACATTTCCGTAATACGCCTTTCGACCCGGGGTGTAGGAGAAGAGCCTGTCTGAGGTCCGGTTGAAGGAGCCGTTCAGTGAGACGACCCCATCGGTCGGCAGGGGTTGCTTGATGGAGATACTGCCCGCGTACCGGGCCGAGCGGGTCCCGAGCACGATCGGGTCGCCGGTGGAGGGATCGATGATCTCCTTGATAGACTGGTCGTAGTTGGGCAGAGTGAAACTCATGCTCGCATTCGACTTGAGCGCGGCACGGTTCGATTCGAGGTTCCAGGTGTCACGCCGCAGATGCAGCTTCATCTCCTCGATCCGCCACGACTGGTCGAGAGCCAGCCGCAGGGCCATATCCCTGTTCAGAACAACCATCTCGCCGGGCCGGTAGACTGCCGGATTCTGCTGTCCGGCGGCAGCGGCGCCTGTCAGCGGAGCAGCGAACAGGATCAGGATGAGCGGGATCGCCAGGGTTGCGGGAAGGTTTCTTCGTTCCATCGGGTACGGACTCCTCGGGGGTACGGGTCAGTTCATGGGGTACATACGACCGGCGGGATCGTCACAACCGTCGCTGAAAGATAGAACCGATCAGAAGGTGATAGCCAGCGTGTTGCGCAGGGAGATGTCGGTCGTCTCCACTCCGGCCGGGGGGCGGCTGTCGTAGACCACCCGGGCACTCATCTGCAGAGAGAGCGGGCCGAGCACCCGGACGGTCAGGCCGGTGTCACTCAGGATCCTGTAGTCCCCCGGGTCACCCAGCAGAGGCTGAACGTAGACCTGACCGCTCAGCTGTACAGAGGAAGTGAGTTCCCATCCGGCGCTGACCAGGGTGGAAGCCCGCCAGCCCGGTTCGGAGACGGCGTTCCTCAGCAATTCGTTCTCGTGCATGAGGATGAGTCCCAGGTCGATGCGGGCGGTATCCGATTCGAGGATATTGGCCCTGAATCCGGCGCCGGTCAGCAGCCGGCGTTTCAGGCGGACGAATTCGTTCTGCTGTATCTGAAGGAGCGCTTCGAGCCTGATCCGGTCGGAGATCTCATGGCCGTACCTGAGATGGCCCAGGCTGTTGTCGGCCACCTTCTTTTCACCCGCAGTCTTGTACATTCCGCCCAGCACGAGCTGGAAGATGTGCCCCTCCCCCTTCCAGCGGACCAGGCCGTTGCCCTCCAGCTGACGGTATTCGGAATTCCCCTTCAGGTAGCGGAAACCGATCTGCACCGCGCCCCCGAAGCCATCTTTCGGTTCCCCGACCAGGATGCTCTCGATATTGACGATCTGCGCCCCGGCCCGCCCGGGGATCAGCGCGATCAGCACCAGGAGAAGCACCGGTCTGAGCGATCTGAATAGTCTGAGTGGTCTGAGCAATAAGAGGAGGAGCGTGACCGGGAGGGCATCGCCCAGCCTGGGACCGCGCAGAACCGGTGATGCCATCACATGCTGCTCAGGCGGGAAATGCGCTCGTTGATGGCGGGATGAGTACTGAACAGTTTCTTGGCCCGATCCTCAAACGACTTGATCGGATTGACGATATATAGGTGCTGGGTGGCCCGGTTGGCCACTTCCAGAACTTCCTTGTCGCCCGAGATCTTCTTCAGTGCGTCTGCCAGGCCTTGCGGGTAGCGGGTCAGTTGCACTGCCCCGGCGTCGGCCAGGTACTCCCGTTTCCGGCTGATGGAGAACTGGAGGATCCTGGCCGCGATCGGGGCGACGATCGCCGCCACGATTGCCAGGATGAGCAGGATGCCATTACCCTCCCGGTTTCCTCCCCTCCTGCCACCCCGCCTGCCCCAGAAGAGCCCCCGGAAGAAGATGTCGGCGAGCAGTGCCGTCAATCCGACCAGCACGCCGATCAGGGTCTGAAGACGGATGTCGTAGAATCGGATGTGGGAGAGTTCATGCGCCATCACACCCTGCAGTTCATCGCGGGTGAGCTTCTGGCGCAGCCCGGTGGTGATGGCCACCACCCCGTGTTCCGGATCGCGGCCGGTCGCGAAAGCGTTCGGTGCGGTATCGTCGATCACGTAGACCTGCGGCATCGGCAGACCGCCCGCGAGGCAGAGTTCCTCGATAACGTTCCACAGTTCCGGGTCTTCCTTCTTGTGGATCTGCTTCGCTTTACTCACCCCGAGGACCATCTTCGACCCGGCGTAGTAGGCCACCAGGCTGTAGACGATCGCGAAGACGCCGAAGATGCCCAGAAACCCTAGCCCCTGTTCCATCCACGCTTCCCCGACGAGCCAGCCGAAACCTGCCACACCGAGGGTGAAGAGGAAGACGAGGAAGATCGACTTCCGCTTGTTCCCGCTGATGTGGGAGTAGAACCCGCCCAGGGTTTTCTCTGCGGCGGCCCCTTTGTCCATGCCCTGGCTCATATTTCCGTAATCCAAGCTAGTGTCCTGTCAGGTGACGAACGTCAGTCTCGGAGTGACGCCGTGCTTGACCGGCAAGGCGTGGCGACGAGGCATAGCAGTGGCTATGGCGAAGAGGCGCAACGCAGACGGGCGAGATACGGCGCCGCTCGAATGCGACGTTTGTTGCGTGACCGGGCACTCGTACCCTATCTAAGGTCGACCTTCGGCACCTCGCGCTCGGTGGACTCGATCTCGAAGAAGTCCTGCTGACCGAAGTTGAACATCCCGGCGATGATGTTGGCCGGGAACTGCTCGATGCGGGTGTTGAAGGTCATGACCATGTCGTTGTAGTGCTGCCGCGAGAATGAGATCTTGTTCTCGGTGCTGGTGAGCTCTTCCTGCAGGGAGAGAACGTTCTGGTTCGCCTTGAGATCGGGGTAGTTCTCTACCAGGGCGAAGAGCTGCCGGAGGGCACCAGTCAGCATGTTCTCGGCCGCACCCTGTTCCTTGACACCGGAGGCGTCGATCGCCTGGTTCCGGGCTTCGATGACCCGCTGCAGGGTTTCCTGCTCGTACTCCATGTAATCCTTGACCATCTCCACCAGGTTGGGGATGAGGTCGTATCGACGTTTCAGCTGTACGTCAATCTGTGACCAGGCGTTCCGCACCTGGTTCCGCACTCGGACCAGGATGTTGTACGTGCTGATCACGAAAATCAGGGTAAAGCCGAGCAGGATGATCAGAATGATGAAGATTGGATCCATGAGGTTTCCTCACAGGTTCGAGCTGACGCGAAGGGACTGTCGGGGCCGTATCAGGAATACGGAACAGGGATGGTCCGCTTTCAGCGGAACTCACCCGGGATCCCGATCAGACCCGTAAGAAGCATTGTAACGAATGCGGGCGGATCCTTCACCTGCAAAGCCCTCCCGTTGACCCGTTTCAGGAAGTGGTCATATATTCATAACCTGTCACAACCGGAAGAGGGGTGCCGTCATGGAATTGAATCGGGATGCCGCCTGGGAGCTGCTGACCACCCACACCAGGAAGGAGAACCTCCTCAACCACGCCCTGGCTGTTGAAGCCGCCATGCGGGAGTTCGCGCGACGCGGTGGTGAGGACGAGGAACTGTGGGGTATCACCGGTCTCCTTCACGACCTCGATTACGAAGAACACCCGAATGCCGAAGAGCACCCCTGGGCGGGGGTGAAGATCCTCGAAGAGGCCGGGTACCCTCCCGAGATGATCCAGGCTGTACTGGCGCACGCGCCCTACACAGGAGCGAAACGGGAGACGGCGATGGCAAAAACACTCTTCGCTGTCGACGAATTGACCGGCTTCATCGTCGCGGTGGCGCTGGTTCGCCCGAGCCGCTCTATTCATGACGTGAAGGTCAAATCGGTGACCAAGAAGTTCAAGGACCGATCCTTCGCCGCGCTGGTCAGCAGGGAGGACATCGTCGAGGGAGCCGGTGACCTGGGCCTGGAGGTCCCGGAACATGTCGGTGTAGTCCTCGGGGCGATGCAGGGCATCGCCGGCGAGCTCGGCCTGGAGGGCATCCCGGCCGGGAATGCGCCCACCACAGATCAGGCACCGGATGCCTGACCGACCTGAGGCTTCACCCACCGGAGCCCTGTTCGACCACCGGATACCGGCTGAAGATCCGATCCGGCTGCTCATGCTGAACAGTACGCCGGTGGATGTGTTCGGTGGAGTGGAACAGTGGATGCTTCGAAGCTCGCTCGGTCTCAAGGCGCGAGGGCACACCATCCATGTCATCGGTCGGCAGGGGAGCCGTTTTCTGGCCCGGCTCAGCCAGGCCGGCATCCCCGTCCACAATGGCTGCACCGGGATGGATCACAGTCCCATGCAGGCCAACCGGATCGCGCGCCTCGCCAGGCAGGAGGGGCTCGAGATCGCCATCGTCAATTACAACAAGGAACTCACCCATGTTGCCCGGGCGAGGGACCGTTCCCCGATCCGGAAGGTGATCGGCCGGAGCGTCCTGCCCATGTTCGACACCGATTCGCAATATCGGCGCCTTTACAGAAAGCACCTCGACGGCCTGATCACACCGAGTCGGGAAGTAAAGCGGGTGATCGAATCGTTCGAGTGGATGGCCGGGACCACGGTCTGTAACATCCCCAACGGAATCGATCTGTCACGGGTAGACAGATACCAGGGTGGCCGGGGACCGGTCCGGCAGGACCTGGGATTCACTGCCGACGCCTACATCATCGGAGCGGTTGGGCGACTCGAACCCCACAAGGGCATCAATCACCTGATCGCCGCCTTCGGGCTCATCGCCGGTGAACTGGAACAGGCGGCCCTCATCATCGTAGGGAGCGGTTCCAGGGAGGGAGCGCTCAGGAACCAGGCTGCCTCCATGGGAGCAGTCGGAGAGCGGATCCGATTCCTCGGCCATGTCGACGATCCTTACCAGCTGATGACCTCCTTCGACACCCTCGTCCTCCCATCTACTACCGATTACGAAACCTTCGGGCAGGTGCTTATCGAGGCGATGGCATTCTTCGTCCCGGTTATCGGATCGAAGGTCGGCGGAATCCCGGAGGTCATCACCGACGGCGCCAACGGATTCCTGATCCCGCCCGGTGATCGACCCGCTCTGGCCGCCAGCCTCAGCAGACTGGCGCTCGACGGCGCTCTGCGACGGAAGATGGCGCGCGAAGGCAGACGGCGGGTGGAACGATTCTTCACTGAAACGATCATGCTCGATCGGCTGGAGGATTTCCTTCAGAAAATGATAAGGACTCCTTGACAAATCCCGCCCAACTTGCGACTATGCTTGAATACCTGACCCGGTATCTGCCTGCTGATCGAAGTGCCCTGCCCAGATGAGACAGGGGAAAAATCATGGCCGTGTTCGACAAGACTCACCGGTCTGAAAGCCTGCCGGCGCGGATCGCGCTTACACTCATCGAGAACGGGATGGCAGCCCTGGCGAACAAGACCGTTGCCGCACGCAATGAGGGGCTGCCCACCCTCCAGGCCTCTCTCCTCATCCACATGCATACTTTTAACGGCAATGGCAGCACGGTCGGCGTCCTGGCCGACAAGATGCAGCTTACACCTCCCACGATCAGCGACAGCATGAAGGCTCTGGTCCGCAAGGGCTACCTGACCCGGCAGAAGAGTGAA
>JALGWK010000356.1 GCA_025774205.1 bacterium | reverse complement strand
GCGTGAGGCTGCAGGGCTGGCTCGGCATTCCCGACGCCTACCGGCAGGGAGAGCGCCTGCCGATGCTGGTGAGTTTCTATGAAAAGTATTCGCAGAACCTGCACCGGTACCAAACGCCGGGCTACCGGTCGGGTCCCAACCTGGCCGGATACTGCAGCAACGGTTACCTGGTGATGCAGCCCGACGTTCACTTCCGGACCGGTACCTCGCACAGTGACATGCAGGAGTGTCTTGAGGCGGCGGTCCGCAAGGTGGTCGAGATGGGCTACGCCGACGCTGCCCATGTCGGCCTGCACGGGCACAGTTACAGCGGTGGCGGTGGAACCTTCATCGCCACCCGGTCGGACAAGTTCGCGGCCATCACCGCCGGTGCGGCCCCGATCGACCTCATCTTCGAATTCAACATCCTCTTCACCGGCAGCGGCCAGAACAACCACCAGTACGACATCCACGGCCAGGGTCGATACGGTGTGAGCCCCTACGACGACTATGAACTCTATGAGAGCCAGTCGCCGATCTACGGGGTTCAGGACATGGACACCCCCCTGCTCTACCTGCATGGCGGGGCCGACCCGACGGTTGAGTATCTCATGGGGATCGAGCTCTACAACGCCGCCCGATTCCTCAACAAGCCGATGATCTTTCTCTCCTATCCCGGCGAGGGGCATGGACTGCGAAGGCTCGGCAACCAGATCGACTTCCAGACCCGGATGCGGCAGTTCTTCAACCACTACCTGAAGGGTGAGGATGCGCCCGACTGGATGGTCAACGGCCGCACCTTCATCGAGAAGGAACTGGAGATGAGCCGCTGGGAGAGCGGTAGTGATGGGGGCAATGGTGGCCGCGGCGGCAGAGGGGGCGACCAGTGAACTGGCGCGTACTTCTCGCGGCCGGGCTCTGCTTCCTGGTGATCACGGCCGCGGGTTGCAGCGGCAACCCGAAGGTGGTGATCTCTACCGGACTCGGTGATATCGTGGTGGAGGTCTACGAGGAGGTGGCCCCGATAACGGCGGCCAACTTTCTCCGCTATGTCGACGGCGGGCTCTTCGACGGCGGCTCCTTCTACCGGGTTGTCCGGATGGACAATCAGCCGGACAACGATGTGAAGATCGAGGTGATCCAGGGTGGTCGACGCGGATTGTCGCGGGAAGATGGTTTTCCGGCCATCGAACATGAGACGACCGGGACCACGGGAGTGCTGCACGTCGACGGCGCCATCTCGATGGCCCGCAGCGGACCTGGAACAGCTTCATCCGAGATTTTCATCTGCGTCGGCGACCAGCCAGAACTCGACTTCGGAGGGCGTCGCAATCCGGATGGTCAGGGATTCGCCGCCTTCGGGAAAGTCGTACGGGGCATGGATGTTGTGCGGGAGATACAGCAGCAACCGGGTGAGCGGCAGAACCTGGAGACACCGATCGTCATCATCAGTGTCACCCGGAAATGAAGGTGTCGGAGTGAAGGAAATCAGACCGAATAAGTAGTACAGTAAACTTCAGCAGTAAGCACGAGTTGATGGGAATACTCAGAGGAAGGTGATCAGCCTGTGAAATGGAAAATGATACGAACCGCGGCGCTCCTGCCCGCCCTCCTGTTGATGCTGCCGGTGCTCATGACCGGCTGCTCCAACGCCGAGGGAATGGACTCGGAGGCGATGGAGGCCTGGGAGACGCTTAAGGTGGACTTCGACGCCGGCATGGAGAATGTTGAGGACATGGAGCAGTACACCGAGGTCATCAACACCTTCAATCCGCGATATGAAGCTCTGGCCGAGGAGTACTGGGGCACTGAAGCCGGTTTCGACGCCCGGATGTGGTTGATGCAGATGGGCACGATGGATATGGAAGACGCCGAACGTGAAGCTGCCACGTCAGAAGGCCTCGACGCGCTCTTCACCGAATACCGCCGGTCGGAGCATCTGTCGAAACTGGCCATGTACTATGACGATCTCCCGACAGAACGTCAGGACTGGCTCCGGGAAGGATCTCCGCACGCCTCCGTCAGGGCCGCCACGATATACTCCCTGGCCCGTTTCGCCGATGGGCAGTTGAGCTACGGCGGCGATGAGGTGGACCGGGATGATATGATGGCCCAGCGGAGGTCGAACCTGGAATTGCTGGTCAGTGATTACCATGACACACCTCTCCGTGATTCCACCTACGGCGTGAAGGCTGAGCTGATGCTGAGCGCCCACGATCCGTCGGTACTGGCTATCGGCAAGAAAGCGCCCGAGATCCTCGGGACCGATGTCGACGGCAACGAGATGAAGCTGAGCGACTATCTCGGAAAGGTGCTGGTGATAGACTTCTGGGGTGATTGGTGAGGACCTTGCCGGGCCATGTACCCACACGAGCGGTCGCTCGTAGCAAGGCTTGCAGAC
This sequence comes from bacterium, assembly GCA_025774205.1. GTDB lineage: Bacteria > Blakebacterota > Blakebacteria > Blakebacterales > Blakebacteraceae > Blakebacterum. The sequence goes on along the minus strand of JALGWK010000356.1, from coordinate 48 downwards.
GAACCCTTCACCATCCTCGGCGTCAACAGCGATCCGGCTGAGAACTAC
>JALGWK010000053.1 GCA_025774205.1 bacterium | reverse complement strand
TCACCCGGTCCGCAAGGTGGAGAGAACCTGATGCTGCTGCTGTTCGATACTTCCACGACCACCTCGGTGGTCGCGCTGGCCCGCCCGGAAGGGGAGCCGCTCCTCGGCATATGTGAATATTCCCGAGCCGAAGGCGGCTCGTCGCGACTCCTGACCGGCGCGGTCGAGATGCTCGAGGAATCGGGCGGGGATATCTCCCTGGTGACCGGTCTCGTCATCAATCGCGGCCCTGGATCCTATACCGGGCTGAGGGTCGGGTACTCTCTGGCACAGGGGCTGTCGGAATCCTTCGCCGACCAGTATCAGTCCCGATCGGTCTCGCTCTGCGTCTGTTACGACGCCCGCAGCCGGGGAACCGCCTGGGTTACCTATCTCCCTGAGGAGACCAGACCGCTTCGAAATGGGGAGGGGAGCGCGAAGGCAGTGCCCCCGGTTCTGGCCGAGGATGTGATCGAACTGGGTGAGGAGGGTGTCCTGCTCCAGATCGCTCCCGCTGAGGCAGTTCCCGGATTTGTTCCCCGACCGTGCCGCCTGGCAGGACCGGGTGTCGGAGCGTTCCTGGCCGGTCTCGACCATGATCCGCCCGATGATATGGAGGTTATCACCGGTTCAGACCGGGCAGCGCCGGAGCATCTCCTCAGGCTGGGAGCAGCCACGCTCCTCACCGGCGGTGAGGACCCTCTGCAGACCCTCCCGTTCTACCTGGGAACCATGGAGTCAACTCTAACCCGTCCGCGTGGATGATCGGTCCCGGCGGATGATGATCGGCCCCCCACCTGAACGTGTGACAGCTGCAGTCGAGTCGTTACGGAACGCGGGGATAAAGCGTGCCGATCTGCTGGTCACCTTCGGCAGCGGTCAGGAGAATCCATGGGCGGAGGAGTCGGAACTCACCCTCCCGTATGCCGACATTCCCGGCTGGGCCGCGCCGGGTGTCGAGGGTCATGGCGGGAAGCTCTCCCTGGTGCGGATAGGTGAGGATAATGTGTTAGTGATGGTCGGGCGGCACCATTATTATGAGGCCCGCTCGTATGAGGCGATCGCGGCTCCCCTGAAGGTCGCCCGGGCGCTGGGAGTCCGGAGAGCTCTGCTCACCAACTCGGCCGGCGCCGTACGGGAAGATCTCCGGCAGGGAGACTTCGTACTCATCACCGACCATATCCTGTTGCATGGACCGGCCCTGCCGGACCTGCTGCGGGAAGACCCGGTGAAGGACACAACTCCCGGGTACTGGTCGGAGGGAGCCGTGGTGATCCGTCAAACCGCGGCAGAGGTCGGTTGTACGCTGGATGAGGGAGTCCTGCTCTGCGTGACCGGTCCCTCCTACGAGACCCGGGCCGAGATCGAGATGGCCCGCAGGATGGGGGCTGCCGTGGTTGCCATGTCACTGGCGCCCGAGGCGCTCATCGCGTGGAGCCTGGGGATAGAGGTCTCGGGACTCAGTCTGGTAACGAACATTGCGGGTGCGCAGGGAAGCGCCGACCTGCATCATGATGAAGTCGTGGCGGCGGCTGCCCGGATGCAGCCGGACCTCGATCGCCTGCTCCGGGAGGCGGTTCCGCGGATGTTGCCTTCGATGGATCGGTTTCGATCGGATCCGTGAGGGAGAGGATGACGGTTGATCACCTCGTGATCAGTGAGATGACATGGGCTGGTTCAAGAAAGTAAGACGCACCCTCGGATCGGGTGGAAAACTGGATGTCCCCAAGGGACTGTGGTCGAAGTGCGACCAGTGCGGCGAGATCATCTACCGGAAAGAACTCGAAGCCCAGTCACACATCTGCTCGAAGTGCGGCTTCCACTTCCGGATCGGCATAACAGATTACCTCGAGATCCTCACCGACGGCGGCTTTCTGGAGGAGTTCGACGTCAAACTCCGTTCGAAGGATCCGCTCGGCTTCGTCGATTCGAAGAAGTACACCGATCGTCTGAAGGCGGCCCAGGCGAAGACCGATATGTTCGAGGCAGTCCGCTGCGGACTGGTGGAGATCGACGGCAGGAAACTGATTCTCTCCGTGCTCGATTTCTCCTTCCTCGGCGGCAGCATGGGCTCAGCGGTGGGAGAGAAGATTGCCCGGGCTACCCAGCAGGCGATCAAGAGGAAGCTGCCCCTGGTGATCGTTTCCGCGTCAGGAGGGGCCCGCATGCAGGAAGGGATCCTCTCCCTGATGCAGCTCGCCAAAACGAGCGCCCGGCTGGCTGAGCTGCGCGCGGCCGGACTCCTCTTCATCAGTGTCATCACCCATCCTACCACCGGCGGCGTGACGGCCTCCTTCGCGATGCTCGGGGACGTAAATGTCGCGGAACCCGGAGCCCTGATCGGTTTCGCGGGTCCGCGGGTGATCATGGAGACGATCGGCCAGGAACTTCCGGAGGGATTCCAGCGGAGCGAGTTCCTGCTGGAAAGAGGATTCATCGACGTCATCGCTTCCAGAAACGAACTGAAACAAACCCTTACGACCCTCTTCAATCATCTCGATGGAGCCGGAACCGATCCCGAAACCGCCCCGAACTGATCTGACCTCCTCCTGGACACCGCGTCAGTCCCGCAAGTGGCTTGAGGGGATCGAATTTCGCGGCATGCAGCTCGGTCTTGAGCGGGTCACTGAATTCGCTCATCGGCTCGGAAATCCCGAACGCGCCTTCCCTTCCATCCTCATCGCCGGTACCAACGGCAAAGGGAGTGTGGCTGCCATCGTCGACAGCATCCTCTGTGAAGCGGGTATCACGGCAGGTCGGTACACCTCCCCCCACCTGATCGACTGGCCGGAACGGATCACGGTCGGTGGCAGAGAGATCGCGGAAGAGGATCTGGCCTGCGCCCTCCAGGCAGTCGCCGGGGATGCCGACGAACTCGAGGCAACGCCCTTCGAAGCCTTCACCATGGCCGCGATGTGGCATTTCAGGGAGCAGGGGGTGGAGTGGGGAGTAATCGAGGTCGGGCTGGGCGGGCGACTCGACGCCACCAGACTCAGCGATGCCCGGATCACGGTGATCACGGCGATCGGGCGTGATCATATCGGGGAACTCGGATCAGATCTCCCGGTTATAGCCAGAGAGAAGGGCGCCATCATGCGCCGCGGGGTGCCGGTCGTGCTGGGACCCGGGACGGCCCCGGTCGAGGATGTTCTCCGTGAGGAAGCGCGGTCGGTCGGCGCGCATTTGACACGCGCGGACGAACGGGTAGCGCTGGAAGCGGATCGCGGTCCCGGTTGGGGACAGACCGGAAGCGCGCGCTGGTCAGACGGCAGAGAGGGTTTCTCATGGCGGTTCCCGCTGGCCGGTGAGCACATGCTCGACAATCTGGCCACGTCGCTGGCTGTTGTCTCCCTGCTCGCGGAGCAGGGAGTCACTATCCCGGATACCGCGCTGATCGACGGTATCGGGAAGGTGCGATGGCCGGGGCGCCTGCAGTGGCTGCCGGGAGGAGCGGATCGACCCGATCTCGTTCTGGAAGTTGGACATAATCCGCTGGCTTCCCGGGCGGTGGCCCGGGAGATCGAGGCCAGGGCCGGTAACCGGCCGGTCGGTTTCGTTGTGGCCCTGGCGGAGGACAAGGAACTGGAGCCGTTTCTCGAACCGCTGATCGAAGGCTGCTCGTGGTTCACGGCAACAGCCTGGTCGGGCGCGAGAGCGCGCTCTCCGGAGGAGATCGAAAAGGCCTTCCGAGCCCTTGCTGAAGGAGCGGGGAAGGAGATACCCACGGTCACAGCAGGCGATCCGGGGGCGGCTGTGTCCGAGACCGCGAAGGGGCTCGGCGTGGAGGCGACCATCGTGGTGATCGGTTCCCACATGCTCGTGGGAGAGGTGCTGGAGACCATAAACCGGGATTGAATGACTGATCCACTGCCCAGGTGATGAACGGATAACGGGTGAATCACACTGTGCCGGTCCTGATCGGAAGCATTAGAATGAGAACACCGGTCGTAAGTTGTACATCAGCATCCGAGACACCCATTCGAGGATTATGATATGTGTGGAATAGTCGGCTACGTGGGACCGAAGCCCATGAAGGGCGTCCTTCTGAGCGGCCTCAGACGGCTCGAGTACCGGGGCTACGATTCCGCCGGGATCGCGGTCGAACAGGATGATAAACTTCTCCTGGTGAAAGTGACCGGCAAGATCCACGAACTTGAACAGCGCCTGGCCGGTGTCGATATGGAGGGATCGGCCGGGATAGCCCACACCCGCTGGGCAACTCATGGTGAACCGAATGACGCGAACGCTCATCCTCATACCGGATGCAACGACAGGATCGCGCTGGTACACAACGGGATCATCGAGAATTATCAGGCGTTGAGGACGCTGCTGCTCGAACGTGGTCACCACTTCTCGACCAAGACCGATACAGAGGTTCTGGCCCATCTCATCGAGGAATACCTGGAGAAGGACGAGGAGTGTCCACTCGATGACGCCGTACGGCTGGCGCTCCAGGAAGTGGACGGAACCTTCGGTGTCGTGGTGATCGACCACAACAATCCCGGCCAGCTTGTTGTAGCCAGACGGGGCAGTCCCATTGTCCTCGGCGTGGGTGAGAACGAGAACTTCGTCGGTTCGGATTCGGCCGCCTTCGCCGAACATACCCGGGACATCATCTACCTGAATGATGATGAGATCGCGACGATCACCGCGAGTGACTACACGGTGAAAACCCTGCAGGATGAGGTCTGCAATCCCATCGTTGAAGAGATCACCTGGGAGCTCGACCGGATCGAGAAGGGCGGCTTCGATCACTTCATGCTGAAGGAGATCCACGAACAGCCCCAGACGGTCGAGGACGCCATGCGGGGGCGGGTTCACCCCGATCTGTGTGAGGTGAAGCTGGGAGGCCTTGAAGAGGTTCACGACATCCTGGTCTCCGCTGAACGGATCATTTTCACTGCCTGCGGGACCTCCTGGCACGCCTGCCTGGTTGCCCGCCGACTCATTGAGGATTTCGTGCGGATCCCCGTGGAGGTGGAGTACGCTTCGGAATTCCGCTATTCACGACCCGTCTTCAATAAGGGGACGGTCCTGTTCGCGGTGAGCCAGTCGGGAGAGACCGCCGATACCCTGGCGGCGCTCCGCCTGGCGAAGGACGAGGGGATCCCGGTGCTGGGGGTTGTGAACAGTGTCGGCTCGACGATCGCCCGCGAGACCGACGCCGGTGTCTATCTGCATGCCGGTCCCGAGATCGGTGTTGCCTCGACCAAGGCGTTCACCAGCCAGGTGACCGTATTGAGCCAGATCGCCCTCCTGATGGGACGCCTGAATGGCAGGTTGAGCAAGAAGCGGTGTGAAGGAATCCTCCACGAGATAGTCCGCCTGCCGGGGAAGATCAGGTCGATCCTTGACGATACCGGATCGATCAGTGAGATCGCCGAAGTATTCGGCAGGGTGAACAACGCTCTCTACCTGGGACGGGGGTACAACTTCCCGGTCGCGCTGGAGGGCGCCCTTAAACTGAAGGAAATATCATACATCCATGCTGAGGGCTATCCCGCGGCCGAGATGAAACACGGACCGATAGCGCTGATCGATGATGACATGCCGGTCGTGGTACTGGCGCCGGGCGATCAGATCTATCCGAAGGTGATCAGTAACATCGAGGAGATCCGGGCCAGGAAGGGCCGGATCCTGGTGATCGCCACCGAAGGGAATGAAACCATCAGGGATCTGGCTGACTGGGTCATCTTTGTCCCGAAGACACTCGATTGTTTCTACCCCCTGTTGACGGTGATCCCCCTTCAGTTGCTGTCTTACTACGTTGCGGTGGCTCGGGGCTGTGATGTGGACCAGCCGCGCAACCTGGCCAAGAGTGTGACGGTGGAATGAAAAGAAAATCGATCAGCATAGGGCTCGCCTCAATTTCGATTGCGATCATTGCCGGAACCGCAACGGCGGCCTCGAGACTTCCCGATCCGGTCCTCGAACCGGCCTCTGTCGCCGGTCTGAGCCAGGTCCAGCAGGAGGAGGAGAATCCCTACCTGCGGGCCCGGCAGCTCTTCCGTGAGGGACGGTTCTCGCGCAGCATCGAGATTCTCGATACCGCGCTCACGGCAGGTAACCTCGGTCCAAGCAGGGCATCCGCGTGGCTCCTGCTGGCCGCGGCCCGGCTGGGCGCCGACGCCCCCGAACTGGCTCTGACCGCCCTTGACGGGCTCGATCGAGAGTATCCGGATGGTCCCTATCTGCGTGAACGGCGCTGGTTGCGGGGCCGGTCCCACTCGCGGGCCGGACGGTACTTCGACGCCGCGCTGATCTTCGCAGGTCTGGCCGGAGAAGAGGACACCGGTCGGATCAGTACGGCCGCTCGTGATGAACTGGCCGCCCTGATCGCGGAACAGCTGCAGATCGCAGACCTCCAGCGGCTGGGGAACCAGCTCTCCGGAACCGATCTGAAGGGCTGGATGGCCGCGGTCGCGGCCGATGAAATGGCCAGCAGGGGAGACATCTCCGGGGCCAGGAGACTGCTGGATCGGATCGAGGCGGAAGCGCCGGCCGACGGCTACAGCGAGGTGGTATCTGAGCAGATCGCGGGAATACTGGAGCGCCTCAGCGCCTCCGGCCCTTCGGGACTTGTCATCGGCGCGCTCGCTCCCCTGAGCGGTCCCGATGCCGCCGAGGGACGCCAGATCAGGAACGCCATCCTGCTTGCCGCGGCCATGGCCGAGTCCGAGGTGGAGGTACGGATCAGGGACACCAATGGACTGATCAGCGGCACCGCGGCGGGGACCCTCGACCTCATCAGGGATGATGGCGCCCAGATCCTGATCGGCCCCTTCGTGGAGGAACTCGCCCAGATCGCGGCCATCGTCGCCGAGGCGCGCGAGGTTCCGATCATACTGCCCCACACGCAGGGCGCGACCGCGTCCGGTTTCGGAGAGAACATCTACCAGATGCAGGCCACCCCGAAGGTCCAGGCCGAACTCCTCGCTGATGTCGCGATCGACAGTCTGGGGATGCAGACCTTCGCCGTCCTAACTCCGGTCACCGGTGAGGCTCTCGAATTCGCCGAGGCCTTCGTCAGCCAGATAGAGGAGCGGGGCGGCAACATCATTGCCTACCAGGAGTACTACCCCGGCACGTTCGATTTCCAGTCGCAGATGGAGATCATCCGTCGGGAAGGTCTGAGGCTCAGCCTGGCCGACACTTCCAATATCTCTGTTCTCAATAATGCCGCCATCGAGGAGGCGAATCAGGATACCCTGGAGGACCTGGTGCCGGTCGGGAGCATCGACGCCTTCGTCGCGCCCGGGATAAACTCCGAGGACACCGTCTATATTGCCATTCAGGTGAGCTTCCAATATCTGGTAACGACGATCCTGGGCGGGCCGGCCTGGAACTCCTATGACGTCGTGAATCGAGGTCTCCAATACGTTCAGGGGGTCATCTTCACCGATACGTATTCGCATACCTGGGCTTCGATGCCGCAGATCGACTTCGCCAACAACTACTACGCCATGTTCTCCGAGCATCCCGGCCGGGCGGCCACCCTCGCCTTCGATGCCGCGCGGATCGCCATCGCGGCCTGGCAGCTGGCCCCCGAGGGCCCGGCAGACCGCCGACAGGCCCTCCGTCGATGGCTCTCCGGGATCTCCAGTTTCGAGGGCGCGAGCGGTATGATCGACTTCGCCTCCAATGCCCGGATCAACAAAAACGTATTCATCCTTACCATTAATCAGGACCGGATCGAACCGGTCAGGTTCATCCCGCCGGCGGCCCCTCCTCCCGCGCCTCCGCCCGGTACCTGATCTGATGGCATCACCGAACGAGTCCCGCCCCGAGCAACTGCTGGTTCCCGGTCTCCCGGAACATCTTGTTCCCAAAGTCGAAGCTCTCACCGACTGGTACGGTGCCTTCGGAAAGGTCGCGGTATCGTATTCGGGGGGGGTCGACAGCGCCCTCGTGGCATATATCACGCGCGTCCTTCTGGGACGTGAAGGGGTGATAGCGGTGATAGCTGATTCACCGAGTCTACCGAGACGGGAACTCGAGGACGCGCTCCGATTCGCCCGCAGCCACGATATCCCGGTCAGGACGATGGCGACCATGGAAGGGGACGATCCCGGATATCAGGCCAATGCCGGCGACCGGTGTTACTGGTGCAAACTGGAACTCTTCACCGTGCTCAGCGGGGTATCGGATACCGATGACTGCGAAACCATTCTGAGCGGCACGAACGTTGACGATACCGGCGACTACCGGCCCGGTCTCCAGGCGGCTGCGGAGAGGCAGGTCCGGAGCCCCCTGCTGGAAAACGGATTCACGAAGGATGATGTCCGGGAACTGAGCCGGGCCCTCGGTCTGGAGACCTGGGATAAACCGGCGCTGGCCTGTCTGGCGAGCAGGATCCCGCACGGTGAATCGGTTACTCCCGTAAAGCTCGAGATGATCGAAGCCGCAGAAGAGGTCCTCTGGCAGGAGGGTTTCACGGTCTTCCGGGTCCGGCATCATGGCGATCTGGGACGTCTGGAGATCGGCGCTGATGAGTGGAACCGGTTCGACGGTCCGGTTTCAGCCGTGTGGAACTCGATCCGGAGCCGTATCGGTCAGGCCGCCTCAACGAGGTACTGGACGGAACCGGCAGGCCGCCAGGCCGGGCCGGGAGCGACTCTCTCCCCGGAGCGGAGGCACGAGAATGAGCGATCTGCAGGCCATCTTCGAAGCCGAACTGGAGCGCCGGATCCCCGGTCCCGAATGGGGGACGTCCGTGCGCGAGGTGTTCCTGACTCTCTGCGACCTGATCAGGGATACCGTCGTCTCCGGCAGTACCATCTTCATCTGCGGTAACGGGGGGAGC
>JALGWK010000355.1:510-3164 GCA_025774205.1 bacterium | reverse complement strand
ACAGACTCTACTTCCTCTCCAACCGTCCGCCTCCCGGCAGGGAAGATGAATTCCAGGGAGGCTGGGGATTCCAGAATATCTGGATGGTCGAACGGTCCGCGGATGGCTGGTCCCCGCCGGAGATCCTCCCGTCGCCGGTGACCACCGACGACAACGAGTTCTATCCCTCCCTGACGCGGGAGGGGACCCTCTATTTCACGGTTTCGCGGAGCCGGAAATGCTCGACGCGGCCTGGAATCGTGAGGATTCACCCTATAATGCCTGGATCGACCGTGATGAGCGTTTCCTGCTATTCTGCATGGAAGGGGAGGGTTCGGTGGGGCCGATCGACTACTGGGTGAGTTTCCGGAATCCCGGCGACAGTTGGGGCGAACCGGTCAACCTGGGCGACCGGGTGAATCAACCCGATCAGCGGGCGACCTCGATCTCCCTGGCGCCCGATGGCAGGTTCCTCTTTTTCGCCAGGGCCTCCTTCGAACCGGAACGGTTCACCGAGGATGGCAGGCTCTCCTTCGACGCGATCCTTGAGGGACACTCCTCGCCGTGGAACGGCAGCATGAACATCTGGTGGGTAGACGCCTCCTTCATCGAGTCTCTGCGGACTCCCTGAAACGGAGGAATGTGACCAGGCATGACTTCTTTCCATCCGCCGCTCTTTCCCTGTATACAGGCCGGCTGACACAGTTTCCGGTAACTGCTCGGCTGCGCACGACACTCACAGTTGAGTCCAGCCTGAATACCTGTTCTGACTGTTCTCTGTTTCCGCTATGGTTATTGATGAACCCGATGATGTGAGGGGGGCCGGTGAGAACCTCAGCATTCCTTGAATCAACTGATCTCTGTCTGCAGGCACAGGAAGCTGTTGCTCAGGATGAACCGGTTCTGCTCCGTTCTCCGGTCGAGATCGATCTCCTCCTTGAATTCGCCCGCTCCACCGCTCACGGACTTCGACAGGACCCGCCCGGTCTGGAGTGCCGTTTCCTTTACGATCGGAGAGGCTGTGAGCTCTTCGAGGAGATTTGCGGACTCGACGAGTACTACCTGACCCGTACCGAGCGGTCGATCCTCGAGCGCCATAGCAGCGATATCAGGGACATCACCGGTCCGGTCACGCTGATCGAGCTCGGTTCGGGCAGTTCGGTCAAGACCGACCTCCTCCTGCGGGCCTGGCTCGATCGTGACGGGATGGTGCCGTATGTACCGGTCGATGTGAGTGACAGCGCCCTCCGTTCGGCGCTCCGATCGATCAGCGCCCGTCACGACGAAGCCCGGCTGGTGGGGGTCAACAGTACCTATGAGGAGGCTTTCCCCCTGTTCGCGGCGCTCTCACCGGTGATGGTGATCTTCCTCGGCAGCACCATCGGCAATCTCGATCGGGAAGAGTTCGATCGCTTCCTGGAGGACCTGAGCGACGGCCTGGCGCCGGGGGACTTCTTCCTCCTCGGCGTCGATCTGGTGAAGGATTCCGAATTCATCGAACGGGCCTACAACGACGGGCGTGGAGTCACTGGCGATTTCATGAAGAACCTCTTCGTGCGCATGAACCGTGAACTCGGCAGCGGGGTCGATCTCCATGGCGTGGAACACGAAGCTGTCTGGAACCGGCGGCGGGAGCAGGTTGAACTCTACGCCCGCTTTACCGGTCCACAGACGATCCATGTCGAGCCCCTCGACGAAGTAATCACCTTCGAGGCCGGTGACCGGGTCCTGCTCGAAATCAGCCGCAAGTTCGTTCTGCCCGATCTCGAACGATCGCTGGAACGGTTCGGTCTCCGGAGTAAGGCTGTGTACACCGATGAGAACGACTGGTTCGCGCTCCTCCTGCTCCAGAAGGCGGAACCGGGTGACTGAGGTGACAGGGTGGTGGCTGTGAGACAGGAGGTTAAGGACGGTCTGTGCGGCATCTGTCCGGCCGGCTGCTGGGTCCGGGTTACCCTTGAAGATGACAGGCTGGTGGGTATCGAACCGCAGCCTGACCACCCCCTCGGCATGATCTGCACTATCGGCCGGAACGCTCCTCAAATCGTTCATGATCCCGACCGGATCCAGACTCCTCTGAAACGAACCGGCCCGAAGGGCACCTTCGAATTCAAGCCGATCACCTGGGATGAAGCGTATGAAACCATCGCGGAGCGGTTCCTCTCACTCAAGGAGGACCACGGCCCCGAGGTGACCGCCATCTACACCGGGCGCGGCAGTTTCGACATGGCCATGTGCGACCTGCTGCAGCCGGCAGAGGCGGCCGTCTCGAGTGCCTCGAACATCCTCTTCCCCTTCGGCTCCCCCAACACTCTCGGGGTGGGCGCCCTCTGCTATGTCTCCTTCGCCATGATCGCCCCCCACGTGACCATGGGCGAGATGCTCATCACCATGGACACCGATATCGATCAGTCGGAGCTGATCGTGCTGTGGGGCGCCAATCCCGCCACCGACTCACCACCCTCGCTCCACCACCGGATTGTGCGGGCCCGCGAGCGGGGCGCGGACGTGGTCGCCATCGATCCCCGCCGGACCGCGACGGCAAGGCAGACTGATGCCGAGTGGATCGGCATCCGCCCCGGCACCGACGGTGCCCTGGCCCTGGGCATGATCAACACCCTCATCGAGGAAGAACTGTACGACGAGAACTTCGCGCGCGACTGGACGGTCGGATT
>JALGWK010000355.1:0-503 GCA_025774205.1 bacterium | reverse complement strand
GGCCCGACGGCTTGCTGGGGCTCGAGGAGCCGCTCCGGTCATGTACACCGGTCTCGAGTACTCCGACAGCGGGGTTCAGGCGATACGGGCGGTCTTCACGCTCTGGGCGCTGGCCGGGCAGCTCGATGTGCCGGGCGGCCTGATCTTCCAGATGAAGGAGAACCAGTTCCCGCAGAACCGGGACCACCTGATCCCCAATCCCGATCCCCGGCGGGCCCCGGGACGCGACCGCTTCCCGATCTACAGCGAATACCGGGGGGAATCGCATGCCATCGCGCTGCCTGACTCTGTTCTGCGGGGTGAACCGTACCGGATCAGAGGCCTCATCATCCTGGGCGGTTCGATTATCACCTCCTGGCCCGAACCGGAGGTGTGGCGAAAGACCCTCGGCGCGCTCGATTTCCTGGTGACCGTTGACCGCTACCTGACCGCTGATGCCGCTTACGCAGATATCGTCCTGCCGGCAACGACCATGTTCGAGATCACTTCCTTCATGCGTTACG
>JALGWK010000354.1 GCA_025774205.1 bacterium | reverse complement strand
GGACGGAGTATTCGCGATGGCCATGCCCGCCGATCGCGCCCTGCAGATGGTCTCAGTCAGGAACATCGGCGAACTGGCTTCACTGGCCTTCGGGGATCGTGACCGTTTTCTCGGCCGGAGGATCAACCTTGCCGGGGATGGTCTGGACGGAGCCGGCTATGCTGAGACACTCGGGACTGCCAGTGGACGGTCGATCGGGTATTTCGAGGTACCGATCGATCAGGTTCGTGAGATGAGTGAGGACATGGCCGTGATGTACGAATGAGGGATACAGTGTTGATATCGATGGATTGACGAAGGAGTATCCCGAGGTTGCGTGGGAATCGTTCGGGGAATGGGCCGGCCGACAGGACTGGAGTGTCCTTGAGAAGAGCTGACCTGTCCCACTCCGAGCTGACCGGATACAGGAATACCCCGTGGAGCGATCCGGCGGGGTATTTCTACAGGTACTCTTCCTTCATCGGTTTGCGCATTCTGTGCTGATTCAACTAGAATGGCCGCATCATGAACGGCGCATCGAGAATTCGCTGTCGCGGCCCTGTTATAGGTGTTTTCGCAGCTCTGGTATGCACCACAGCGGTCACGCAGGCCCAGAACCAGGCTTCCGGCCATCTGCACGCGACCTTGCGGGGCTGGGAAGACGGCGCCCGCATTACCATATTCGATCGGAACGGCAATATTTACGGTCGGCTGAGTGACCGTGGAATACTCCAGCGATGGAATATTCTGGAGGATGAGGAGTACCCCCTCGATATCATATCGTTCGGTTTCACGCACCTCGAGGATTATGAATGGTACACGAAGAGGACAGGAGCGCGATGGGGTGGCGGGAGCATCAACTATGTCAACCTGGTACAGACCGCTGAAATAGCCGGCACGATCCCTCTCGCGCCGACCTGGGACTTCGATGTTATCTACAATCAGGAATGGACCCTTCAGGCGCAACGATCCCTGACCAGGGTGAACTTCAGCAAGTCAATGGCTGCTGGTAACATGACCGGCTTTCTGACCGGCTGGCTGAAACCGCACAAGGAAGAGATGGACCTGGAGCTCGGTCTTACGTTCACTCCTGGTCGAAGCACTGTCACAGTGGCCGCAGGAGCCCTCGACCTCTTCAGTGATTTTATCTACCAGGTACTCGGGGTTGATGAAAAATATGCTTCTGAAACCCTGAACACTATCAAGCAACCATTCACGTTTCGGCTGGCTGCGGATATTCCCTTTGGGCGTCAATTCCGCTCCGAGGTATTCGGCCTCATCATGAGTCCTGCGGATGTGATCCTGACACAGCTGGCAGACATTCCGGGGAACTTCAGACAGAATGAACATTATGGCTATTCGGGTATCCTGGTGGAGTGGACTCCCTCTCGAAACACCGCTGTTGGCGTGTTGGCAACTAATGTTGAAGCAGGGATGAACAGGTGTTCGCTCGATCAGCTCCCTCCAATTGACACCTTCAATCTGACAGAGACAACCGGTCGCGTCGGTATGTACGGTATGCAGCGCTTCTCGGGTGCCTTCCTGCTGGATGTCCAGATAGCCCGGATCAGGAGAATTGAGCGACGATTCTGTCCCGGTCTGCCGGAAGCGCCACAGATCGATTATGAAGATCGAACCTGGATGGGGCGAGGATCAGTTACATATCGGGCGTCGAACGGATTCAGGGGTGAACTCGGCCTCGAATTCGATACTCGTGATTTGATCCGCGATGCCGCTCTTCATGGGAAACATAATGATTACTTTCATTCCCGTCTCAGGTTCGATGTGGGCTGGTACGTCGGCGATCGGGCAATGTTCGTATTCGGTGCCAACGCCGACCTGGATCCGGACACCGCCACCGGCTGGTTCGATGGCGGGCATGCCCGGTTCCAGGTGTTCTGGTAAACGTTATTCCTGTCGCAGAGAGTTGACCGGATCGACCTGGGTGGCGCGTCTGGCGGGCAGCAATCCCGCCAGAATTGAGGCGATGCACAGGGTCACAATGGTGGCGACCATGATGGGAAAATCGAAGGCAGTGACTCCGTAGAGCTGGGATTCAGCCAGCCTGGCGACCACGAGCGCGAGCGGAATACCGATTGCCATCCCGATCACGAGCAGGTGGAAGAGATCGCCCATAACGAGTTTTCTGATCTTCGGTGTGTCCGCGCCGAGCGCCATGCGGATCCCGATCTCCCTGATCCGCTGAGTCACACTGTAGGCCATCACGCCGAAGAGTCCCATCATTGCCAGTATCGTGGCCAGCAGCGCGAAGAGGGCTGAGAGCTGCATGACGATTCGGTCGGCCATGATGTTGCTTCGGACCTGATCTTCCATGGTCCACAGGCTCTCAAGGGGTAGATCGGAATCGATTGTGGCCATCACCCGACGCAGTTCCAGGATGGTCTGTTCCGACGGCAGTGCGCTGCGCACATAGAACGACATGTCGTTCACGAGATCGAGCTGTTGCCACGGCAGATAGAATATCCGTCGGGGATATCATCCACGGGAGTGATCAGGCGGCCCAGATGAGGTTGTATCCGCAGGGCGTTGAAGTAGGCACCTGATACCAGCAGGAGCGACCCGCTGGCAGTACCCGATTCAGTGGCCGATTGTTGGTGCCGCAAAGGATTCCAGCTCCCGGAAAGCCGGGTAACTGTGGATGAAATCCATACCGCCGGCATCGTTGTTGGAGGAGTTGTTGCTTCCGGGGCAGATAAAGTTGATGATTCCATATTTCATTGTGACTCCCCGGTCGGTTTCTTAGACCTTGTTGCGAGCGGACGGGATGAACTTTTAAAGGACGGAGTAGAGTCGGATGGATCTGACGAAAAAAAGTCGCCTGAACGGTATTCTCCAGTTCCTTATCCTGTTCCTCCCAATCGTGCTCATAACCTCCTGTTCCTCAAACAGGAATCCCCCCGATCAACTCCCTCCCTTCGGTCTCGTGCTTCTCATCGGCGATGGTATGGGAGTGGCCGCTGTCGAGGCTCTGCGACTGCATTCGGGAGAACCGGCTATGACAGGTCTGCCTGTCCAGGGCAGAGTTCAAACCGATGATATCAGGGGCAGGACGACCGATTCAGCGGCGGCGGCAACCGCCTACGCGGCGGGAGTACACACCTATAACGGCGCGATATCGGTCGGTCCCGATTCTCTCCCTCAGGAGACCATCTTTGAGGTGGCTGAGGCTCATGGAATGGCCACCGGTGTCGTGGCGACATCCTCGGTCACCCACGCCACCCCGGCGGCGTTCATCGCCCATGTCCCGAGGCGTTCGCAGGAATACGAGATAGCGCGGCAGCTGACGGCGTCAGGCGTGGATATCGCTCTGGGTGGGGGATGGCGCTTCTTCAATCCCTCGAGGCGGCCTGACAGGGCGGATATTCTCTCCCATTCTCCGATCATCCGGCGACCTGACTGAATTCGCCTCAACCGATTCGGTGCTGGCGATCGGTCTTTTTTCGAATGTCGGGATGCCTCATGCCGATGTGCGTGCACCGAGCCTTATCGAGATGGCCGAAGTAGCGCTCAGAGCGGTGATGCGCGACCCCGACGGATTCATCCTGATGATCGAGGGCTCGCAGATCGACTGGGCGGGCCACGACAACGATGCTGACTGGTTCCTGGATGAGATGGCCGATTTCGACGAGACGGTGGCGTTTGTCAGGGATCTGGTCGCCACCAGGCCGAATACGCTTATGATCGTCACCTCCGACCACGTGACCGGGGGGCCGTCGGTCGAGGCCGGACCGGGACCGGGAGAAGTCGTCATCACCTGGACCACGACCGGTCACACTTCCGATACGGTGCCGATCTTCGCGTCGGGGGTGCAGGCGGACAGGTTCAGCGGTCTGCAGACCAATTACGAAGTTGGAAGGAAACTGAGAGAGATTCTGCTTTCTGTGATTGACTGATCCCGGTCTTTAAGTACATTATTGTACTACTTACGTTCCTCCGGGAACGGCTGGCCCGCCGCAAGCTCCATCATCTTTGAACTGAGAAGTGTATCCGTTCAGCTTTGATGGGAATTCACCTTAAGGAGATTTTCATGCTTCTGAAGCGCATTTCTGTGGCCACGATCCTTGTTCTGCTCATCGGATTCGGTGGCGGATGTGATGAGCTGTTGAATCAGGGAGATGACAATCCCCTTGCTGCTCTGGCGGGTACCTGGATCACCACGAACCACTACCTCACCAACGCCGACAACTCGCAGCAGGTCGACTTCTATGCCCTGGGTCACCGGGTGACCCTGGTAATTGAGAGCGATGGTGACTTCAACATCACCTTCACCGACTCGGAGGGAATGGAGACAGACACCGGAACCCTGTC
>JALGWK010000052.1 GCA_025774205.1 bacterium | reverse complement strand
CACCATGTGGGACTGGGTAACGAACCAGCCGGTCAGACAGCGGACCAACCCGCCCGTACCCTTCGGGGAGAACGGTTGAGTCACGCGGAACGGACATGAAATTCGCTTTACCTACAGGAGCCTGTCAGAGTAAGCCACCGGCTGCGGTATGTACTGGCATCCGGCCGACGGCGTTGGCTTTCGCCGGATGTCCTCAACGTAGCACAGTGGCTACGTTTCCGGGCCTCCGGCGAGACCGAATCAGGAAAGGGATACCGATGGCACTGCGCGCTAAGTCATTGCTGAAGTTCCTCCTCATTGTCGTGATCCTCGGAGCAATCGGGACCGCGGTGTATCTCCGGATCCAGAAGGGGAAGGCTGAAGAAGCCGAAGGCACTCCCACCGGCGCCGCCCAGGTGCCCGCCGGTGACAGGGCGGAGGCGGTCGAAGGGCTCTTCCGGGGCCTCGATCCGATCCCGGTGCGGGCTACTCCCACGGTGGAAGGGACCCTGATCCAGACGGTCCACGCCGAAGGGCGGGCCCAGCCCCTGAGGCAGGTCGGGGTGGTCAGCCAGGTCAACGGAATCCTGAACCGGCTCCGGGTGAAGGAGGGAGATTTCGTCCGGGAAGGGGCGGTCCTGATGGAACTCGATCAGGAGAATTACCTGCTGGCCCTGGAGACAGCCCAGGCCAGTTACCTGCAGGCCCAGGCCGATTATGCCGCCAATTACGAGGAGCGGGATACGGTTGAGCGGGAAGGGCTCGAGGTCCCCCGGCCGACCATGGACCAGCAGGCGTATGCCGACGTGGAGCGCCGCTACCGGCTGGCGGAGCAGCAGTACCAGAACAATCAACTGAGCCAGACGGCCTTCCAGGAGATCGAGCTGGAGTACATGACCGCGCGAATCCTGGCCGGATTCGAACGGGGCAATATCCAGCAGGCCAATCTCACCCAGTCACGGATCGCCCTGCAGCGGGCCCGGCGCGATCTCGATCTGACGAGTGTCAAGGCTCCCTTCTCGGGCTGGATCGCGGACATCGAGGTCGCCGAGGGGCAGTATATCGGCGGCAGCTCGGCCCTGCTGACCCTGCTTGACCTGAGTCGGGTGCGGGTGGAGGTCGACGTGCTTGAGAGCGAGATCTCTCCCCTGAGGTCGGGCCGCCGGGCGGAAGTGACCTTCACCGCCCTTCGCGGGGAGGTGTTCGAGGGGGCGGTGATATCGGTGAATCCGATCATCAACTCCCAGACCCGGACCGGCAAGGTCCGCCTCGAACTCGACAATCCCGAGGGTAGGATCACGTCGGGGATGTTCGCCCGGGCGAGGATCTTCTCCCGCGACATCGAGAACGTACTGATGGTTCCGCACGAGTCTATCGTGGAACGTGATGACCGCACGCTGGTGTTCGCGGTGGTGGAATCGGAAGACGAGGAGAGGCCCGACATTGTCAAGTGGCGCTACGTGATCCTGGGTGAGTCAAACGACACCCATGTCATCGTACTCCCCACCGAAGATCCCCACGCGGGTGTCAGCTCGGGAATGCTGGTCTGCATCGAGGGACATGTCAGCCTGCAGCATGACTCACCGGTGGTGCTGACCGAGGTCGTTCCCCCGGATGTTCTCACCCCGTAACGAACCGCGGAGGCATCGTGCACGTATCTGAACTTTCGATAAAGCGCCCGGTCGCCACGACGATGTTCTTCCTGGCGGTGGTATTGATCGGGGTCATCAGTTTCAGCCGGCTCTCGGTCGATCTCTTCCCCAGCCTGCAGTTCCCCCGGCTGGTGATCTGGACCACCTACACCAACGTCTCGCCGGAGGAAGTCGAGCAGTTCATCTCCGAGCCGATCGAGTCGCAGGTCATGCAGGTCCCCGGCATCCGGGAGGTGCACAGCGCTTCCCGCGAGGGAGTGAGCCTGGTAACGCTCGAGTTCAACTGGGACGCGGACATGGAGTATGCGATGCTCAATGTCCGGGAGAAGCTCGATATCCTCAGAAACTCGCTGCCTGACCTGGCCGGACGTCCCACCATCCTGAAGGCCGATCCGAACGCTGAACCTATCATGAGCCTGGCGGTGTCGGGGCGGGGCGGACTGGCCGAGATCAAGGGGCTGGCCGAGAACGTGGTGAAGCGACGCCTCGAACAGATCGACGGAGTCGCTCTGGCGGCAGTGACCGGCGGCAGCGACCGGCAGATCCGGGTGGAGGTCGATCGGGAGATCGTCGAGTCCCTTGGGATCACCCTGCAGGAGATACAGCGTGCCCTGGCCTCTGCGAACGCGGTCTCCATGGGCGGGAACATCAACCGGGGTCGGTTCCAGTGGTACCTGCGACCGGTTGGTGATTTCCAGTCAGTTGAGGATATCGAAAAGGTCGTAGTCGCCCGCCGGGGTGAACGGCTGGTGACCGTGGCCGATGTAGGCGAGGTCGTCGACGGATACCGGGAGCGGGACAACCTGACCCGTTTCAACGGCGCGGAATCGATCGGTATCCTGGTGCAGAAGGAGGCCGGCGCCAACACCAGCCAGGTCTCCTCGCGGGTCCTGGAGGTGCTGGCTGAACTGGAGGGGGAGTACCCGGGTCTGGCGGTTGCGGTAGCGTTCGATCAGGCCGATTTCGTCAACAGCAGCATCTCGAATGTCATCTGGGCGATCGCCCTCGGCGGTCTGTTCGCCTTCCTGATCCTCTTCTTCTTCCTGCACGACATCCGGAATCCCCTCAACATCGGTATGGCGATCCCCATCTCGATCATCGCCACCTTCTCGCTCCTCTACTTCTCCGGCATTACCCTGAACATGATGAGCCTGGGGGGGCTCGCGCTCGGGGTGGGGCTCCTGGTGGACAACTCGATCGTGGTTCTCGAAAACATTTTCCGACACCGCGAGATGGGAGAGGACCGGTTCACCGCCGCCGGCAAGGGAGCGCAGGAGGTCGCCATGGCGGTCACTGCCTCGACCTTCACCACCATCAGCGTTTTCCTTCCCATCATGTTCATCGAGGGGGTGGCCGGACAGCTCTTCCGCGACCAGGCCCTCACGGTGACCTTCAGCCTGCTCTGCTCGCTGATCGTGTCGCTCACCCTCCTGCCGATGCTTGCCAGCCGCTTCCTCCACATGGATGTCTTCATGAAAGAAAAAGAGGATGCCGACCGGAAATCCGCTGAGGCGGCAGCAGCGGCCGAAGGTCAGGCTGGCGAAGCCGCACCCTTCACCGAACCTGGCCGCCCGCCGGGTATCGTCAGCAAGATTCTGAAGGTCGTCATCCGGCCTTTCCGAATGCTCTTCACCTTCCTCTGGTGGCTCCTGCGGATCATCCTCCGGGGAGTCCGGGCGGTAGTCAGAATTATGGTGAGGTGGGCTGCCACAGCACTGAAGGTGATTTTCCGATTCACCAGGACTGTGACCCGACCGCTCTTCACCCTCTTCGACACCGCCTTCAACCGCTTTTCGGTCTTCTACCATGAGGTCCTGGAACTCGCCCTCGATAACCGGGGCACCGTCGTCGCTATCGCGCTGGTCCTGGTAGCCGTATCCGTCTGGATCGGGATCGGTCTCGATAAACGGCTCATCCCGGAGGTCGACCAGGGTGAATTCAGCATCGATATGGTCCTTCCCCCGGGCACCAATCTGGAGACCACTGCCGCGGTCGCGGGACAGATGGAGGAGTGGCTGCTCGAGATGCCCGAGGTTGAACACGTCTTCCTGAACGCCGGCCTCATCAGGAGCGAGAGCGCTCTCGGGAGTCAGGATTCCGACATCAACACGGCCAGCCTCCGGGTGCGCCTCCACCGCCATATCCAGCGATCAACATTCGACATCATCTCCGAAATGAGAACCCGGGGAGAAGCCCTCTACGGCGCGGAACTCACCTTCAGTGCCGGCGAGACGACCTTCAGCGAGATTCTCGGGACCAGCCAGGCCGATCTGGCGGTCAAGGTGCGGGGTCTGCGTCTTGATACGCTTCAGGCAATCGTTGGCCGGATTGAAGAGCAGTTACAGGGGGTCGAGGGACTGCGCGACATCCATATCGATTTTGCGATCGGAAAGCCGGAGATCCGACTCTCGGTCGATCATCGGGTGATAGAACAGTTCGGCCTGTCGGTCAGTAACGTGGTCGACCTGGTACGCTCGACCATCCAGGGCGAAGTGGCGACTGCTTACCAGGACTTCGACCGGAAGGTGGATATCCTGGTCCGGGAGGGAGAGAGCCAGGATAAGACGCTCCAGGATATTCTCAACCTGGGCATCCCTGTGGCGGGGCAGGGTGGAACCGAGTTCCGTGTTCCGCTGCGCGAGCTGGTGGAGTGGACCTACACCACCGGCCCGAACGAGGTCAGGCGGGAGTCCCAGAACCGGCAGATAACCGCCTTCGCCAGTGTCGAGGGACGCCGGCTTGATGACGCCATCGCCGATGTGGAACGGCTGGTGGTGGACATGCCTCTCCCCGAGGGGTACGAGGTGGTTGTCGGAGGCGTCAACGAAGAGATGCGACGGTCCTTCCGCAGTCTCTTTTTCGCGCTCCTGATGGCGGTGCTGCTTGTCTACATGATCCTCGCCGCCCAGTTCGAGAGTCCCCTCCATCCCTTCACGATCATGGCGACCGTGCCGCTGGCCGCGATCGGGGTAGTGTTCGGGCTCAAGCTCTTCGGAGCGGGAATCAATATCATGAGCCTGGTCGGCATGGTCGTGCTGACTGGTATCGTGGTGAACGACGGCATCATCAAGGTCGACTTCATCAATCAGCTCCGGGCTAAAGACCGTTGTCTCCGAAAGGCGATTGTCGAGGCCGGCCACTACCGGCTCCGACCGGTGCTGATGACCACGGTCACGACGATCCTCGGCCTTACCCCGATGGCGATCGGGTTCGGCGCCGGCGCCGAACTGAGGAGACCCCTGGCGATCGCCGTGATCGGTGGAGAGTTCTCGGCCACCGCGCTCACCCTGATCGTGATCCCGGTCGTCTACTCCCTGATCGAGAGCCTGAGGGGCAACAAGCTGGAGAGTCGCTCGGAGTCGTACGACCCCTCCACCCCGGCGACTGAGCGCGAGGTGATCCTGTGAAGCATTCGCCGCTGACCGATACCTGCCTGAAAAGGCCCGTCACCACCTCGATGATCTTCCTGGCGCTGATCGTTCTCGGCGTGGCTTCACTACTCTCGATCCCGCTGGAGACCTACCCGACCCTGAACATCCCGAGGATGACCATCTCAGCCTCCTGGCCAGATACCAGCCCGGAAGCTATTGAGGCCTTCGTCACCGCTCCGCTTGAGGCCGAGTCGAGTACCCTGCGCGGCATCGAAGAGGTTACGAGCATCTCTACCCGGGGCAGCTGCCGGATCTCCCTGGAGTTCGCCCCCGATACCGACATGGATTTCACGCGGCTGGAGCTGAACGAGAAGATCTCCCGTCTGCAGGAAGATCTGCCCCGGCAGGTGAGGGTCAGCGTCTCCCAGTATGTACCGCCTGACGTTCAACGTCAGACCGATTTCCTCCTCCGCTACACCTTGACCGGAGTGTTCAACGTCAACGAGCTTCAGCGGCTGGGTGAGGAACTTATCCAGAGACCGTTGATGACCGTCTCGGGAATCGCTGACGTGATGGTGCAGGGGGGCGAAATGCGCCAGATGCGGGTGGTGCTGGACGAGAACAAGGTCGAATCTCTCGGACTCAACCGGCAGCAGGTATCCAGTCAGCTCCGACAGATCCAGAACATCGTAACGACGGTCGGCACGGTGCACGAGGGGACCGATCAATTCAACCTCGTGGTCAGGGACGATTTCGACGAGATCAACTCCCTGCGGGAGGTCATCGTCGCCCGGCGAGGGGACCGTTACATCCGGCTCGGCGAGATCGCGATGATCGTGGACGGGTACGCGAAACCGCGGGGTTACCAGCGCCTGAACGGGCGCTCCCGGGTCTCGCTCACTGTCAACGCCGTTTCGGGCAGCAACATCATCGATGTCGCCGATCGTACCAAGCTGATGATCGAGGAGATCCGGGAGTCACTCCCCCCCGGGACGGAGCTGATCGAGGAACAGGACAAGAGCGAGACGATCCGGAACGAACTCGAAGGACTCGAGTTCAGGAGCATCATCATCGTCTTCCTCATCTTCGCGGTGCTCCTGGTCTTCCTGCGCGGAATCGCCAATCCGATCATCATCCTGTCGAGCATCGCCACCAGTGTCCTGCTCACAATCTCCATCTTCTATTTCACCGGCGCTTCACTGAACATGATGACCCTGGCCGGGCTGGCATTGGGGCTCGGCATGATGGTCGACAACTCGATCGTGGTGCTCGACAACATCCACCGGCACCGGGAGCGGGGGAGCGGCAGGCTCATGGCCTCCAGCCTCGGGACCGCCCAGATGATGCTGCCGATCCTGGCCGGCACCGCCACCACCATCATTGTCTTTTTGCCCTTCCTCTATCTGCAGGGCGAACTGCGCGTTATGTATGTCCCCTTCGCCATGGCGGTGGTGGTGAGTCTCGCCTGTTCGCTGCTGGTCTCGTTCACCCTGATCCCGAGCCTGGCCGCGCGTGCGCTCGGATCGATCAGCGGTCACGGGAAGGGTGGGGACACCAATAAATCCGACGAGGATCCATGGGCGCAGGGGGAGCTGGAGAAGGAGGCGGAAGAAGTCGGATCAGTCGGAACCGGAAGCGCCGAGCACACTCTGAAACTGGGTGACAATCTCTACCAGCGCGTCCTGCGGTCAATGCTCAAGCATCGCGTACTGGTACTCATCACGGTCGTGCTCGCCTTCGCCGTCTCGGTCCACTTTTTCGACCGGTACGTCACCAAGGGAAGGGTCTGGAGTTTCGGGGGCGACCGGACGGAGTACCTGAGTGTATCGATCGGCGCTCCGACCGGATCGGACCTCGATGTGATGGAGACACTGGTCAACCAGTTCGAATCGAAACTTATCCCGCTCTACGAAGCGGGACAGCTGGAGGACTTCGTCACCAATATCAGCGCGCAGTCCTCCAACATCCGAATCAGTTTCCCCGAGGAGGTCGAGCGGCAGGGCTTCCCCTACCTGCTCAAGGATCAGCTCTCGGTGTTCGCCAGCCTGATGGGGGGGGTACGGATCAGCATCTCCGGTTTCGGCGACTACTTCGCGACCGGCGGATTCGGCGGCACAAGCTACAGTTCCCGGATCACCATGCTTGGATACAACTATCTCAAGGTCAAGGAACTGGCCGAGGAACTGGGTGACCGGCTCCTTCGCAATCCCCGAATCCGGGACATCGATACCAACTATGGCGGCTACAGCGGCGGACGGGAGAAGCAGATCGTGATCCGCTTCGATCGTGACGCTCTCGCGGAATATGGCCTCACGTCTCAGCAGATGGTGAGTTTCGTTTCCCAGTACGTCACGAGTTCTTCCCGTGGAACAGTTACCTACGGCGGGGAGGATATCGACTTCCTGGTAAAGGTCGAGGGTTTCGACCAGCGGGATGTCATTGAGCTGGAGAACGCCATGGTCTCCACCTACTCCGGGAACCGGGTGCGAATGAGGGACGTCAGCACGATCTCGGTCGAGAAGGTCATGGACCGGATCGAGCGGAAGGACCAGCAGTACACCCGGACCGTGGCGTACGAGTTCCGCGGACCCTACCGGATGGGGGAGCGGGTGCGGGAAGAAGTCATAGACACCATGATCCTGCCCAACGGTTACGAATTCGATGAGAGTGAGCGGATCTGGCAGAGCGCGGAGGATCGCAAGCAGCTCGAACTGGTGCTGGCCTTCGCGGTCCTGCTGGTCTACATCCTGACCTCATCGCTCTATGAATCGTACTTCCACCCCTTCACGATCATCCTGACCGTGCCGCTGGCGCTGATGGGGGTATTCCTCGGCTATTGGTTCTTCGACAAGGGCTTCGATCAGTCGGCCTATGTCGGCGTGATCCTGATGGGGGGGATCGTGGTCAACAACTCGATCATTCTCGTCGACCATATCAACCACCTGCGGACCTTCCTGTCACGCCGCGAGGCGGTGATCCGGGCTGCCCGCGAACGGGCTCGCCCGATCATCATGACCACCTTCACCACCGTGATCGGTCTGATGCCGCTCCTCATAGGCGCCCGTGAGGGGCAGGACATGTGGTACACGCTGGCCTTCACGATCTGCATCGCCCTGCCGGTCGCGACCTTCTTCACCCTGACGATCATCCCGATCGTCTATGAATTGGTTGACGGGATCCAGAACCGTTCCCGTCGCTGGGTCGGCGGTCTGGCTCTGTTCATGAAGGAAGGATCCGCGCCCCCGGTCGAGCAGGAGATATAAGGGTCGGATTGATATAGGAGAGGAGTGATATCGAGGATACCGCTTCGGCACCATTGAGACGCCGGCTGGTATGCTTCGCCTCGCGAGTGATTCATGGGCCTGGTGAACACGAACCGCTGGAAATGCGTCCTCACCATGTGATACCCTGATGTAAGAGGGGCAGAACCGATCCATCCCGGGAGAAGACTCTCATGATGTTGATCGTATGCTCGACCATTTGCTTGCCACTCCGGTCACGATCAATGCCAGGTCGAATGGTCTGCCGCCGGGCGGCTGTGTCTCCCTCTATCAAGCCACAGCCAGAGTGCTCAGCTACCTCCGTTCGATAGAGGCAGGTATCGATCAGACCCGCGCTTCACCGCCTGCTCGCCCGGTCCGACAGGTATGGGATATGGACGCGGAGATACCGGCTGATACAGTATTCGAGATCCTGCGTCTGCAGTCACATGTCGAGGTTGTGACAGACGATCTTGGAGCTCTGCCGACCGCCGACGGGAAGAGGGGCTTCGATCATGTCCATCTCCGGGGCGGACGGTCGACGGGCACAGCCTTCATGATCGACGGCATGCAGGTGACCAACCTGACCTTTGGTGGGATGGCCGTGTCGGTTGCTCCTTCCAGCGCCGCCGAGATGATCATCATGGAGGGGGGTATGAGTGCCGAGTTCGGCAATGCTCTCGACGGAGTCGTCAATCTCATCACCCGCCAGGGCGGCCGACAACTGGAGGGGAGCCTGGAGCTGGCCTCCTCTGAATTGACCGGTGATCCCCGTGACGACTTCCGGGATCTCACCCGGTTCGAGGGTTTCCTCGGTGGCCCGCTCATCGGATCGAACAAGCTCACCTTCCACCTGTCAGCCATGTCTTCAACCCGCCGAGACTACCTGGTGGAGAAAGATGACGTCGTTTACGATGCCGTCCTCGGAGATTCCCTGCAGATACCCGGCGTTGTCTATGATCCCGCCGACTTCTACCAACAGACTGGACCGGATGGTCTGCCGATCTGGGGCGGGGATCTGCTGGCGGGCTGGATCGGGTACGGTTTCCACAATGACTGGTCGGGGACGCTGAATACTACCTGGAAGCTCACCCCGAGCCAGAAGCTCTCATTCACGGCGGTGAGGAGCGAATCGCGGCGCGCGCCCTTCGATCCCGGGTTCCGGTACACCCAGCAGTGGGGGATCCCGCAGGAGATCCAGGATGCCTGGACTTTCGGCCTCACGGTCGCGGGTGGTGACCTCAACGATGACGCCGATCTCATCAACGGGACCGGGTTCGTCGATTTCCGGAACGAAACGGATATCGTGGAAGTACAGAACCAGCGGTTCTCGGCCGTCTGGACCCATCAGCTGAGCCAGGCCGCCTTCTACTCGATCAGGGCGGCCTACCACGACTACCGGCGGACGATGCGGGTGGAACGCTGGCTCAATGACGCCGGGTACCACGCCTCTCGACTGAACAACCAGGACCGTCTGGCGGCCGGTCTGGAGCCGGTGTGGCAGCCGGGGGATGACATGACCATGGTCACCCTCGAACCGGGTCCCTATGTCGATGATCCGAGCCACCGGTACGCGCCGTTCAATCTGTACGACATGGTGTTCACCGGCTCGGACCGCTACTACGAGAACCAGTACGACATCACCCGCATCATCAAGGGGGCTATCACCGCCCAGGTCTCAACCCACCACCAGGTCAAGGCAGGTGTCGAGTACAACCAACTCTCCCTCGAACTGCTCGACCACCAGCGTCCTTACCAGGACGAACTTCGGACTCACTTCCGCAAGAGTCCGTGGGAGCTGGGCCTCTTCATACAGAACAAGCTGGAGTTTGAGCAGGTGATCGTGAACCTGGGGATCCGGTACGATGCCTGGTTCATCCCTGATACGCCCTACTGGTACAACAGGTCCGGAGTGATACCGATACCACGAGTTGACTACTTCGGAGAGTACCACCCATTCTGGAGTGATCCGTTCAGTCCAACCTATCCTATTAAAAGGGGGAATAACCTCAGAACGGCCTTAGCTCCCCGGATCGGTGTTTCGCACCCGATCAATCCACAGGCGGTCATTTATGGAAATTATGGATCTTTCCACCAGCTGCCCGAGTACCGCGCCTTCTGGATCGGGCATGACGGGTATCTGGTTGGCGAGGAGGGAGTAGCCGGGAATCCAACCCTCGATCCCGCTAAATCGAGCCAGTATGAACTCGGTTTCAAGCAGATGTTGACCGAGTTCCTGGCTCTCGAGCTCACCCTGTGGGGCAAGCGAACGAGTCTGCTCGCCGGCAGTATCCATGTGCCGGAGGATCGCCTCTCGTATCCCTTCCCGATCGATTATTCAGTCGTCGTAAACAGCGGCTTCCTGAGCGCCAGCGGCTTCGAATGCACAATCTCGAAACGATACAGTGACCATTTCAGCGCCCGCGTGCGCTATTCGTTTACGCGGACCGAGACCAACCAGGATTATCTGCTGGAAGGGTATCATCGACAGTACACGATCGAGGAAACGAATTTCCGGCGGCATGTCTCCCGATGGGACAGGCCGCATCGCCTCCGAGCCATCATGAGCCTGATGGTACCGAGGGGAGTCGGTCCGGAGGTGCTCGGCATCAAACCCTTCGAACGTCTGAGTGCCGGACTCACCTGGCAGGCATCCAGCGGCTGGCCGTATACGCCTGTCGAAAACGGGGTGCCGGGCGAGACGTACTCCGGGCGTCTGCCCTGGATGAGTCAGTTCGATCTGAGGATCTATCGCGACTTCGTGATCCTCGGTAAAGTCTGGAGCCTCTTCGCAGACATCCGGAACATCGCCGACCGCCGGAATGTGCGGGCGGTGTTCGCCGATTCCGGTCGAGCCGACGGTCCCCGGCCGGGAGCGACCGGGTGGAGCGATCACTACGACCGCTCCTGGTACTACGGGACGCCGCGAACGATCAATCTCGGAGTGCGGATTATCTTCTGAACAGGAGAACGGTTGAGGTATCGCCGTAATCGATGCATATTTGGCACCACGAACGATACAGAATGAAACCCTGGGAATATCAGCTATACAGAGGAGAAAACTGATGAGCGACACCCCGACCGGGCTGCGGCTGGGCCAGTCCGTACCCGATTTCGAGATCGACACCTTTGAGCCGACGAAGAAGGACTTCGGGACCTTCTCGATGGCGGAGCAGAAGAAGAACGGGCGCTGGACGATCCTCTTCTTCTACCGTGCCGATTTCACCTTCGTCTGAGCAACCGAGTTCGCTGCTCTGGCAGAGCAGCAGCCGCGGTTCGACAAGATGGGCTGCGACGTGGTCACCGTCAGCCCCGACACCAAGTTCGT
>JALGWK010000051.1 GCA_025774205.1 bacterium | reverse complement strand
CCTGCCGGAGAGGGAAATCAACATCATGCCGAGGTGGACGGGGTTGTCCAGGTAGAGAGCTACACGCGGATGTTGGTCGAGGATGGCGAACAGACGGGAATGTTGTTTTACGAAGCGATTCAGATCGCTGACAGAGTACTCTTTTCCTCCATATATCCAGAGCGGTTGATTCCTGCTCCTGAAATGTTTCAGAGCACCCGCAATGTTATCATCGCCTGTGGTCCTGGAATCGTTCATAGATCTCAATCAGATCGCCGTAGGTTCTCGGATAGATGGGTTCCTCCATCAAAAGAAAGGGATCATATCCCAGTCTGGTTTCCAGCTGGACAACCAGGATGGCGTAAGCCAGTGAATCGAGCCCGGTTGCCAACAGTACTGTAGTCTCACTCAAAGGCTTTTCAAGTGTAATATCCCTTTCCGTCAGAAGGTTATAAAGATGCTCCGCTATTACCGATTTGATGTCCATTCTGATATGAATCCTATCGAATGCTTACGGCCAGATGACCTGGTATCGTCGGGCGGAGGCCGCGTAATCGGTGTCGAGCAGCCAGAGTTCGCCGCCGGGACCGAAGGTGATACGCGTGGCCGGTTCCTCGAGCGGTATACCCGCCAGCATTTCTCCATCAGGGCTGAAGACTTCGAGCCGGATCAGTCCGGTGTATTCACCCTCCTCCTCGAGCTCCTCCCGCTCGATTTCACCCATCAGATAGGTGAGCACCCAGATCCGACCCTCACGATCGAAGGCCGCGTCGAGCGAGACCGGATCGGCGTTTACGGTCAGCGACATCCGGATCTCACTGCCGTCGGGGGATCGCTGCTCCTGCATATCCGCCGAGGGTTCGCGGGGATTGAAGGCCAGCCCCCGATCGAACATGAGTTCCACCTCTCCGGAGGCGGCATCGTAGACATGGATCACATCGAAGTAGGCCGGTGCGACCGCGATGCGTCCCTGCGGGCTCCAGGCCAGAGAGATATTGTTGAGGATATTGGCGAGGTGGCGATCTTCGTGCGTCCACCGCTTACCGATCGAACGGATGACAGCGCCGGCATCGTCAATGACATCGATCAGCATCGGATCGCCGCGATCCATCCCCTCCATTCCTTCCATTCTGAATGGCATGACCGGCGGTCCGGGTTTGATGTACTCACCTGAGACGGTCGGGATCTGACCGCTGCCGGGACCGATGATGATCATCATGTTACCCCCGCCCATCCCCCTGGACCGCAGAAATTCACCTTCCTTTGTGAAATAACTGGTTCGCTGGCTCATCATATCGGGGATGACCATCTCGCCGTTCCACGCCAGATAGGCACTACCTGGGGCAGTGATCTCACCGGGGCCGGACCCCTCTTTCCCGATCCGGCGCAGGAAGGTTCCGTCACTATCAAAGACAAGGACACTGTGATGGCTGCCATCGGGAACGTAAACATTCCCCGCGTCATCGAGGAAGAGTGCGGACGGTCTGAAGAAGAGCTGCTCCTCGGGCCCATCCAGGCCGATCACGAACTCCTGAACGAGTTCGGGGGCTCCCCGTGCCGGAGCGCGGAAACGGTTGTGCACCACCTCGGGTTCCTGGGCCTGCAGGGCAGGCAAACCGGTGGACGTCATGAATATCCACGCCATCATCACAGCCGGGCACACTCCCGGACGCACTGCTCTCCGCTCTTTCACGTCGCCGAATACCATCACACATTCTCCTTACGGGTGTCGATCTGATGTACCCCTGTTACCACCTGAATCCGGATTAGTTTTGTAAAGAAATCAGATCTTCACATCATAAATACTATACCGGGAGCAGTCGGTAGTACCTCATATTGCACCAACCGGGAAGCAGTCGGCCATTCGCGATGACTCTCTACCCTGCAGATCTGGCCCTGCAGATCTGGCCATACAGACCTGATGCACCTGATATCGGCTGCACCGGCAACTGAGCCGACACTCGGCAGAAAAGACTGTCCATGAGTGATACTGCCTCTCTGACCGATGGATCCTTCCTCGTCGCGAAGGGCGCTCTCCACGCGGGAGTGGACTTTTTCGTGGGATATCCGATCACACCTGCTTCGGGTATCTATACCGAGATGATCCGATCGGGCGTCGGCATCTCAGCGCCCGACGAGATCACCGCTCTGCAATACCTCATCGGGGCGTCACTCAACGGTCACAAGGCGATGACCGCCACCTCGGGACCGGGCTTTCTGCTGATGGCCGAGGGGATCGGCGCCGCCCTGGCCATGGAGGCCGCCCTCACGGTCGTGCTGGTGCAGCGGCTCGGCCCCGCTACAGGATCGGCGACCATGAACGCCCAGGGCGATGTGGGGCTGGTGAGCAATATCATCTCGGGCGGCTTTGTGGTACCGGTCCTCTGCCCCTCGAGTGTCGAAGAATGCGCGGAGATGACCGTCCATACCGTCAACGTGTCCGAACAGCTGCGCGTGCCCGTGGTGCTGCTGACGGAACGGGACATGGTGGTCGGCAAGCGCTCGATCGACACCAGCACGCTGAACCTGCCCGAGCCTGTGAATCGTCGGCTCTATCAGGGTGATCCCTCCGACTATCAGCCTTACAGTCACCTGGACGAGCGTGAAGTGCCGGCCTTCACGCCTCTTGGTCATCCCGAGATGCAGGTCCGCGTCACGGCCTCGACCCACGACGCCCGTGGCATCATCGGCAGTTTCAGTGAAAGAGTACGCCATGACACCGAACGGCTCCTGGTGCATGAGAGTCTGGACCTGTTCCCGCCCTGCCTGCACGATAGCGAAGAAGGAGCCGAAGATCTGATCCTGACCTACGGCTTCACCACCTACGCGGCCCGCGAAGCTGTCGCCCAGTTGCGATCGATGGGTCGGAAGGTGTCACTTCTGGTGGTTCGCACGCTCGCGCCCGTCCTGGTTGAGCCGATCCGCGAGGCCCTTCAGGGGGTGCGCCGGCTCATCATCCCCGAGGAGAACAGCACCGGCCTGTATAGAAAGGCGCTTCTCGGCGAGGGATTGCTCAGGAACCTGCCGGTTGAGGCGGTGATCTCGCTGAACGTGATGGGTCGTCCGGTGGCGCCGGAGGAGATCGTGCGGGCGGTACTCTGCGATCCTGATCAATTGCCGCCGGATCCCGTCGGGCTCGGGGAGCAGGAGGTGCGATCATGACGGCCGGGATATTCGCCAGCGGCGCGCCCGATCCGTGGTGTCCGGGATGCGGTCACACCTCGGTCATCCGCGGCCTGCAGGAAGCGCTGGAACGGACGGGGAATCCGCGCGAAACCGTACTGGTCACCGACATCGGCTGTATCGGCATGGCCGACCGTCTTTTCACCAGCCACACCGTCCACGGTCTGCACGGTCGCGCGCCCGCGCTCGGCACCGGTATCGCCATATCGTCCCCGCCACATGTCAGAGTCGTGGTACTCATGGGTGACGGAGGCGCGGCCATCGGCCTTCAGCACATCATGGAAGCCGCCCGACTTAACGTGAACCTGACCCTGATCGTGTGCAACAACCAGAACTACGGGATGACAGGCGGGCAGCACTCCGCCTACACCTGCCTCGGCGTGACCACGCCGACCACACCGGACGGAGCCAGGCAGTCCCCCTTCCGCCTGTGCGAGCTGGTCGCCCCTCTCGACGTGCATCGGGTTCGGGTGTTGGCCAACGAGCGCGGCCTGGTCGAATCGCTGGAATCGGCCCTGAATCATCAGGGTTTCTCACTGGTCGAGACCATGAATTTCTGTCCCTCCTATTCCGGCAAGTACAACCCGGAAACCCTCAAGCCGAAGGTGATGAGGGCCTTCTTCGAGGAGCAGGGCCTGGTCTTTGGAGAGCATCCCGCCGGGACGGCAGTACCGCCGTATCGATTCGATCCCGACCCGGAGCCGCATGAGACCCCGCTGATCCCGCGCCAGCCACGCCACCAACTTGACGGATCGGTTCGGATCCTGCTTGCCGGATCGGCTGGCGAGGGCGTTCAGAGTGCTGCCGAACTTTTCGCCCGGGCGGCGATGCGGGCCGGACTCGAGGTCGCTATCCGCGGCGAGTACCCGGTGACCGTCGGAAAAGGTTTTTCGGTGGCCTTCATGCTGCTCTCTTCTGATCCCATCCTCTCTCCTGCCGGGGAACACCAGGATGTTGCCCTGGTCAGCTCTGTCGATGGATTACGCTTCACGAGGGAACACCTCCCGGGAATCAGGAGACTTGTGCTCGATACCTCCCTGGAGGTTCCGGTACCGGATGCGTCCTCTCCGAAACCGACGGTCGAACCGACAGACGCCGGCCTGGCCCATCCGACGGTCACGATCTCCCTGTATACAGACCCGCAGGGATCGGATGCGTCTGAGGCTGAATCGGAGGTTGTAAACGAACCTGCTCTTGCTTCAATCGCGATTCCGGATGGTCCGCAGACGATCGAGCAGGTGGACTTCCGGGATCGAGGCCCGAAAATGGCCGCTTTCTCAGCGCTGGTTCCCGCTCGACACTCTCCGGGATGCTGTCGAGTCGCTTCCCGATTCGAAGGCCCGCGCCGGTATGCGGAAGGCGTTGTCGGAAAAAGCCGAACCCGATTCCTGATACCGGGAATCAATTAAGGGTCAGATTCTGGTTACCGGATTACAGGTCTACCTGTACACCAGAACCGAGAGCATGCCTGAGACACCTCCCTGGAACTGATTATCCTTGAAAGCCACCCACGGTTCTCCGTTTTCGATCACGATCGATGAGAATTCTATCCAGTCGGGCGAAATGCCCGCCTCACCATGGACCGACCAGGAGGAGCCGTCGAAGGTCATGACGGTGAGCTTGCTGCTGTTGGCATTGTCCTTGAACGAGATCCACGGGGTTCCCGCGGCTACAGTGAGTGAGGGCAGGTCGATCGTACCGGCCGAGAATCCTTCACTGCCGACCGGATCCCAGGTGGAGCCGTTATAGGTCACAACGGTCGCCCTGTCATTGGCGTCCCGGTAGGCCAGGTACGGCTGATCAGCATGGATCACCAGTTCGGTATAGCGAACCTGACCGGTCGAAAAGCCCTCGAATCCCTCCGCGATCCAGATGACACCGTCGAATTTCATTACCGTGGCCTTGCCGAACTCAAAGGGATTGGCATGGGCCCAGTCGGAAAAGGCGACATACGGGGTGCCGGCACTATTGACTGCCATGGAGGTCGAACTCGCTTCGCTACCGCTGAAGCCGGGCGTACCAACCGTTACCCAGTTCGTTCCATTGAACATCTTCACCACCGCTTTGCGATCTGTATCACCAGTGTCGGCGTAGAAATCATCACCATAGGCGACATATGGGGTGGTGTTGTGGAATGCGATGGACGGGGAAGTTATCGAGCCCTCTGAAAAGGCTGGCGTACCGACCTGCTCCCAGGTGGAGCCATTGTACTTCATCACATTGGCTTTATTGCTGTCATCGTAATAAGCGACATAGGGTGTTCCACCCGAATCGATAGCGAACGAAGGCTCATATGCTGCCGAGGAAGTGAATCCGGCTGAACCCAGATTCACCCAGTTGGTTCCGTTGTAGTACATCACCGTGGCAGCGTAGCTGTTCTCATAATCCTGGAAAGCCACGTAGGGAGTTCCGTCATGGAACCTGAGGGTGAGCTTGCCGACCTCTCCGGCGGAGAAACCCTGAGTCCCCACGACACTCCAGCCGGGAAGACCCGCTATGGCGATCTCGTGGCCGGCTGACCAGCCGGATTCCTCACCATCACCATCCCTGGCCATCGCCCTGACCTGCATGGTACCCGCCGAGGCGAACGAGTGAGAGATCGATACAACGGTTCCGGAAGCCGTGAAATCACTCCATTCCGACATCCCGCCGTCGCCCAAGTCGAAACGGATCGACACATCATCACCATCGGGATCCGTGGCAGAAGCCGTGAAAGTGTACGTTGAATCCACCAGTCCGGTGGCAGGTCCGGAGGGAACCGTGGGAGTACCGGGACTTTCATTCGTGCCGGACAGTTCATCGCATCCTGCCGCGAGAAATGCAAGGCTCAGCACCAGCATGTTGATCGACCTGAATCGCGTTCTGTCAGTCACATCCGCTCTCCTTCACTGTTCAATCCTTGAGGTCCCGGTTGCACGTGATAGTGATATGCACCAATTCCTTCCAGGCGGCTACCCGAAATACCTCTACCGCCGGCATCGATGCCTTTCTCTCACGAGCCCTGGGCCGCAAACACAAGCCGTGGGCGAGACGGATCACCCAGATAATGATCGGTTTCCTCGTGCTCGGGTTGCTCGGTATTCTGGGGCATGAGAACATGCAGATCAACACGGAGACTCGATGCTGGCTGGCGTGAACTGATCAACATGAAATCGGAAACTGAATCCCGGTGAGACCCACTTTGGCCTGGTTATCGGTAGCAGTGGAGATCAGTCTCCGTCCTTGCCCCGCTGAACCACCTCCGGGTTCCAATCGAGCCGGAGCAGTTGATACACCCCGAGCCCCGGGGCACTTTCGCCACCACTTCAGGAGTGCAATTGAGCCGCGGGACGCGGCGGATCCACGTCCCGTAGCTTCATTAATACCTCATCGAATTCATGGCTTGTTAAATCTGGCACCGTTCGTAATTGCCACCCCAAAGAGTCCATTCTGTGATCCTGGATCTAATTCTTCCACTGCCAGTATCTCACGATTGGGAATATCAACAAGAACGACATTGCCTGCCGTTGTGGTAACGACGGCCAGATGACCGTTTTGTGATATGGCAATACGGCGGGCGCCTCCTGGTATATCCAGAGTAGCAACAACAGAAGCCGTCCTGGTGTCAAGAATTGTAAGTAGTGAGTGTCCCTGTGTGTATCCTTGTTGGTGAACAACAGCAGCTTCTCGTCCATTTTTGGGAATGGCGATTCCCACGGGGTATGGACTGACAGGAATGTTTTCCACGACCTCAAATGTTCTGGCATCAATCAAGATCACTGCATCATTGCCGCCAGCCGTGCCATAGATATATTGGCCATTTTGCGTAAGAGCCAACTCGTTGACACTGGCAGCTCCGGTTTCTACAACAGCAGCAACACTCAATTCATCTGTATCAATTACATGAACTCTCCCCGAAACTTGGCTGGAAACAAAAACGTGCCGCCCGCCAGGTCCTATTGCTATTCCGTTAACATAATCGTTGTTATCTGTCAGTGGAATGAAAGCCACTACACTCAACGTCTGAGCATCTACAACAGCAACTTCATGTTTCCTGTACATTGTAATAACAATACGCTTACCGTCAGGTGTTATCACCAGATCGGTGGTACTGAAATTGGGATCTATGACAACTGTTCTGACAACTGAAAACGTTGACAGATCGATTTCGTACAGCAGTCCAGGCTTCAAGCGATCGGAGCCCGTACCAGTTGCATAAGCATATTTCCTGTTGTTTGCTATTGTGATGTTAAAGGCTGAATAGCCAGGGACTTGAATCTGGGCCACTTCCGTCATGGACGGGAGATCCACAACCGAAATGAACGGTGCATCAGTACGACCGATAAAGGCCAGTTCCGGGACCGGATCATGGCCTCGTCCCGCTGCAATCCCCAATTCAAGCTCCGCGGGCTCAACGGGTTGTACTGAACAGCCGACGAAGAAAAGGAACAGGACACAGGGCAAAAACCTACAATGAAGA
The DNA here is from genome assembly GCA_025774205.1 of bacterium. GTDB lineage: Bacteria > Blakebacterota > Blakebacteria > Blakebacterales > Blakebacteraceae > Blakebacterum. The sequence goes on along the minus strand of JALGWK010000051.1, from coordinate 5,935 downwards.
GGGGTATTCATGATTGAGCTCCTTTAGTGTAGCAATAATTTATATTTCGCCCGGCAATAGGAATAATCTGGACCTCTGTGAGATTATATTAGTTAGTTGGTAGTGTCAACGTGACGCATTGCCTCACCTAAAATGTGCTCGAAGCGCTATCGTTGCCTCACGTAAGAAATGTACTCGAAATCTCCGGGTGAATCGGGATTGTCTACTGGTTCAGATTGATATGGAGCCGGGAGACGATGATGGCGCTCACCATGACTCAGAAACAATCTGTGACCTGAGCACTGAAACTAATCCGATGTGACTGTTTCAACACTCCGGCAGGGGTTCTTCAGAAGAGATCGTCCAGGTCGTCGAGAGCTCCTCCCGGCATCTCCCCCTGCTGCTGGAGGCACTGCTGGAGGAGTTCACTCTCAAGACGGGTATACATCGGATCTTCCTGGTAGAGGAAATAGACCGCTTCGCCTTTTTCTTCCACCCGTCCCAGAAGCGCCTCCCTCAGGTCGGGAACACCCACCACTGCCATCACCTTCCCGGTGCCATCCAGAAGCTGATAGGCACCCGGTTCCGACGGCACTTCCGCGACCTGTTCGGGAGTGAAGTCGAGCCAGAGTCTGGGGGGCAGCGTTACGGGCGCGATTTCCAGACGCATGTCGCAGCGGAGACAACGGGATCCTTCCGCCTGCGTTGCCTTGGCATCAAGGCCGAGAGAGAGGGTTTTGAATGATCGGCGATCCTCGTCCGGAAGACAGGGCACGTCGAGTCGCGAGCGCCCGGCGAATCCTTCTTCCCGGCCCAGGAAGGTCGGTATCGGGTCACGCTCGACGAGACGCAGAGTGACGTCTCCCGTTCCGCCCAGGAAGGTGTCGATCTCCTCGGCGGCGCCGCGGCCGGACGCGATCGCCTCGATCACCGAAGCGGGTCCCGTGAGGAAGTCACCGGCCCTGAAGAGACCGGCCCGATCGCGATCACCCTCGACCGCTTCCACTTCCTGTCCGATTGCCAGGATCACGTTCTCCGCCGAAATGGTGCGGGTTTCGTCGTCATCGTAGGTCGGTGCGAAAGCGCCCGCGTCATCGAACACGCTGAGGCAGCGACGGAAGACGATCTCCGATACCGTGCCCTCTTCCCCGGTCCCGGTGATCTCCACCGGACCCCAGCCATAATGGATGCGCACCCCCTCCTCCAGCGCTTCGGCGATCTCCGACTCGTACGCCGGGATCTCCGCCTCCGATTCGAGACAGAGGAGATCCACGCTATCGGCTCCCAGTCGCCAGGCCGAGCGGGCCACGTCCATGGCCACATTACCGCCTCCGACTACCACACAGCGCCCCGACAGTTCCGGCGGGGAGCCGATGCTGCTCTCCCTCAGGAACTCGAGCCCCCACCAGACGCCGTTCAGGTCATTCCCGGGCAGCGGGATCCGTTTGCTCTTCCCGGCGCCGGTGGCCAGCAGGAGCGCGTTGAACTCGTTGTCGAGGAGATCGTCGATCGAGCCGTCACGCCCCAGTTCGAATCCGGCGCGCACCTCGATGCCCAGGTCGATGATGTCGGCGACCTCCCGCTCGAGGTCTTCACGGGGGAGCCGGAAGGTCGGGATGGCGCTCCTGAGCATGCCCCCCACCCTATCTTCCCGATCGATGAGGGTGACCGCGTGACCGGCCGCGTTGAGGAAATACGAGGCTGTGATACCTGCCGGTCCGGCCCCGATAACCGCCACTTTTCTCCCCGTCGGTTCGGGTTGCGGATACATCTCCTTCCAGCGACCGTCATCATGCTCGGCGGCGGTCCGTTTGACCGCCCGGATGGCCACGGAATCGTTCACCTCACCCCGGCGACAGACCGATTCGCAGGGATGGAAGCAGACATGTCCCAGAACGTGGACCAGCGGCGCCCGCTCCCGCACTACCGCGGCCGACTCAGCCAGGCGGCCTTCGGCGGCCAGCCCCACGTAAACAGGAACATCGGTATGCGCAGGACAGCCGGTCCGGCAGGCTACCAGGGCATCCTCCCTGTTCCCGGCCGGCAGGTCACGGTCGCGCAGAGCGCCGGTCGGACATACCTCGACACAGGCGGTGCAGAAGCGGCACTCCGAATCGACCAGTGAAGGAGCCCGGGTTCCGATACGGTAGCGACCCTCGTGGAAGGTGAAACCGATGACGTCGACTCCACGCAGATCGCGGCAGGCACGGACACACCGGGTACAGGCGATGCAGAGGTTGAAGTCGCGATCAAAGAGTGGATCATCAGTGATCCGGGGCAGACCCTCCGGACGATAGCGGAGTGCGTCGGCGGGGATCCCCACATGGTCGGCAACCCGTTCCAGCTCACAGTTTCCCAGCAACGGACAGCAGCGCTCGTCGACCGGGACATCACTGGAGCACGGTTCCCGACTGCACCCGACTTTCTGGGCGCAGGTGAGGCAGGCGTGGGGGTGATGGGTGAATATCTCGCCGAGTCTCTGCTGTCGCAGGGCGCCCAGATCCTCGCCCTCGACCCGGATCCGCATCCCGTCTTCCACAGTCGTCGCGCAGGCGCGGACCGGTTCATCGACGCCATCCACCGCCACGACGCAGAGACCGCAACCAGGCTCAGGCCGATCGGTGGCCGGATCACCTTCGATCCGATTCTCCCCCTGGAACACCTCCGGCCATTCGTCCAGGTCGTGCCAGGGAGGCAAATCGGGATGATCACAGAGAGAGGGGATATAGATATCCGCCGTCCGGGCGGCATCGAGCAGAGAGGTGCCGATCGGGACCTCGACCGGGGTGTTTTCGATGGTGAGCCGTATCGTGCTCATAGGGTATCCGTCACATCGGTACCAGTATCTAGCGTCCAGCCACCTGCCGCGATCACCAGGAGTGGATGATGGCTCCCGGCTCACAGGCTGACACACAGGGCAGAGGTGGCTGCTCATCGACCGGTTTGCATTCGGCGCAGGAGTACTTGATCTTCTTCCGGTGTTCTTCCTTCACCGCTGCTACAACGTCATCGTAATCGTCGGTGATCATCTCCAGGACATCCGCCGGACAGGCCGATATGCACTCGACACAGCCGGTGCAGAGGTTGCTGTCGATCGTGATGAAGAAATCTCCCGAGCCGTCGTGGTAGCCGTAGTTGGCTTTCATCTCCCGCTTCCCTCCAGCAGAGTCAGATACTCAGTGTCGATTTCGGGTTCAAGGGGGCGCCTTCCGCGCTCAGGCCGATACCCTGCCCTCCTTCACGGCCAGGGTCTGGGCGAAGAGCGCGCCACCGAGCGCGCCGGCGATCTGGGTGTCGTGCTTCGGCTCGAGCGCCACCAGGCCGAGCTGCTTCGTAAGCCGTTGAACCACGCCGGCATTCTTGGCGATGCCGCCGGTGATGGCGAAGTCCTCTTCCACCCCGACCCGCTCAATCAGTGCCACCACCCGCAGGGCCATGGCCGAGCAGTAGGCGGCCAGAACGTCGTTCTTCGGCCACCCCTGGCGCAGGAGACCGGTGGCCTCCGTCTTGGCGAAGATGACACAGGTGCTGCTGACCGGCTCCGGTTCCTCCTCGATCTGGAAGGAGAGTTCACCGATCTCCTCGATCGGTATCTCCAGCAGATCGGCAAAAACTTCCATCCCCCGACCGGTCCCGGCCGCGCACTTGTCGTTCATCAGGAACTCCTGGACCTTCCCCTTCTCATCCACCTGGATGACCTTGCAGTCCTGGCCGCCCATATCGAGGATGGTCCGCACCGTGGGACCATACATGTAATTGGCTCCCCGGCCGTGACAGGCGATCTCGGTAATGGCCCGGTCGGCGAAGGGCACGTTTATCCGTCCGTACCCGGTACCCACCGCGTAGTGGATGTCATCCAGCGTCAGACCGGTGTCTTCAAGGGCCCAGTTGAGCGCGTTCTCCGCGCTCTCCGGGCTGTCTGAACCGGTCCGCATGTTGCTGTAGGCGAACAGTTCCCCATCGGTCATGACCACGGCCTGAGAACTCACCGAGCCCACATCGACCCCGACCGTGATGTTCCTGGCTTCCTTCCAGTCGATATCAGGATCCTTCCAGTTGTACTCTTTCCAGCGCCAGTATTCGGTCGTCATGAATTCTCACCCCCTTCACTCGCCTTCAAGCCCCGTTCGGCAGCCACGACGGCCGCGCCGATCGCCGCCGCATATTCCGGATCGGGAGGGATCAGTACTTCCGTCTCAAGGTCTCTCTTGAGGGAATCGATGAAACCGACGTTATAGGCCAGCCCTCCCACCAGGGCCACCTGTTCTTCAAGGCCAACCCTGCGGACCATGGATGTGATCCGGCTCGCGATGGCGTCGTGGACCGCCCGGGCGATGTCCTGTTTCGGTGTCTTGGCATGCACCAGGCTCACCACCTCCGACTCGGCGAAGACGGCGCACTGGGCGTTCATCGGGATCTCCCGGTCCGATTCAAGTGAGAGGGGCCCGAACTCCTCAAGCGGGACCTCCAGGGCCCGGGCCATCGCCTCGCAGAAGGCTCCGGCTCCCGCGGCACACTTCTCATTGACCACGAAATCGATCACCCGACCCTCCGCGTCACAGCGGACTCCGCGTCCCTCTTCGGCACCCACGTCGATCACAGTACGGGCGTCCTTGAAGAAGTGGAGGGCCCCGCGCACGGCCGCACCCACCTCGGTCAGTTCATCATTGGCCATCGGCACGTCCTTGCGGCCCGCTCCCGTGGCGGTGATGTAATCGGCTTCTGTATACTCGAGGCCGGCTTCCCCGGAGGCGGCCTGCAGGGCCTTCTTCAGCGCGCCTTCGGTGTCGAGTCCCGCAGTGACCAGGGCCTTGCTGACCACCTCATTGTCTTTCAGGACGACCACTTTGATGTTCTTGGCTCCCATGTCCACGCCGATCGAAACCATGGTATCAAGCTCCCTGTACGTTTCCGGTTATCGGTCTACCCGGTCCCTGAGTACATCAATCCGTAAGAGCGGTGCACTACGCGAAATCCCGGGTCAGCCCGAGAGTCTCCATGAAGGTGTCAATTCGTGACATTGTCCGGGCCTCGTCGAACTCCCGCTCATCACCCATGTTCCCCTCGAACGACATCACCGGGTAGCCCTCCTTCTGCAGGGCCAGGCGGTTCTCGGCGATACCGATCGACAGTCCCTCGCAACCGCGATTGTAGTGCAGGAGGACACCCCAGGAGGACACCCTGAAGGTCCCACTCCCGGGCGATACGAAGCATCATGTCACTCTTGAGTTGCGGCGAATAGAAATGCTGCCACTCCGGTTTGCTCAGGTTCCAGTCGGCCAGCACGCGGAGCGCGTGATCACGCGACTCGAACGAGACCCCCTGCTGTGCAGGAGTTGTCCGGGGCCCCCAGGTGCCGTCCTCCTTGACCTCCCAGATGCCGATCAGGCCGAAGGTGTAGAGCGAACCGACCGAGACCGCCCCGAACTCCTCCAGGTAGCGGAAGACCTTCAGGAACCCCCACGGCGGCTGGGTGTCGGAGATGAGCCGGCAGCGCTCGTTCGCCACCGCGGCGATGCCGTTGTCGACCCGGTCCTGCACCTCGTCGCGGAGTTCCTCGTAGAAGTCGGCCACCACCTTGCTGTGCTTCTCAAGCGTACCCAGCACATAGAGGGAATACATCGTCTTCTCATCGAGCGGCGCGGGGATGGCCTTGTTCAGATTGCAGATCTCAGCCCAGACGGAGGTGCTGCGGCATTCGTTGTGCACCGCCTCGTACAGTTTCCCGTCGTCGTACTCCCGACCGGTCTTCTCCTCCAGCCACTCGATCCCGTCGTGGAGCTGATCCACCACATACTTGAGACGGTTCTCGTCCAGTTCGTGGTAGGGGCCCGATCCCACGTCGGTGCAGAAGTGGGGGATATCCGGCTCCATGTCGGTGACCACCTGGTACCACTTGGCATGGCTGCAGCAGATGTGATCCTGCCAGATGAAATCGGGCTTGGGGAATTTCCCG
>JALGWK010000353.1 GCA_025774205.1 bacterium | reverse complement strand
TCATCGCGCGGATCTGGATTGAGGGAATCGGGTCGATCTTCAGCTATCTCGGCATCCTCAGCGCCGGTCTGGCGATTGCGCTCACCGATACCATCGCCAACCTGGCGGGCTGGCTCTTCATCCTCCTGCGCCGTCCCTTCCAGGTCGGCGACCGGGTGGAGATCGGCGGGCTGGCCGGGGATGTGATCGATATCCGCATCTTCCAGTTCAGCGTGCTGGAGGTCGGGAACTGGGTGGATGCCGACCAGAGCACCGGGCGGATCGTGCACATCCCGAACGGGAAGGTCATGCGGGAGCCCCTGGCGAACTACACCAAGGGGTTTCGCTACATCTGGCACGAAGTGGCCATCCTGCTCACCTTCGAGAGCAACTGGCAGGAGGCGAAGCGGCTACTGGAGAAGATTGCCGAGGAGAAGGTGCACCAGCTCTCGGAGGACGCCGAGGAGCAGATCCGCCAGGCGGCCCGTAAGTATATGATCTTCTACGGCAAGCTCACGCCGAAGGTCTTTCTGGCGGTGAAGGATTCCGGAGTTCTCCTGACCCTCCGCTACCTGGTCAATCCGCGCCGCCGGCGCAGCACCGAAGAGGAGGTCTGGGAGTCCGTGCTGGAGGAGTTCGCCAGGAACGATGACATCGACTTCGCCTACCCGACGGTGCGTTACTACGACAACCGGAGTGAGGGCAAGAAAGGTCTGCAGGCCTGAGTGGTTCCAGGTTCCCGATCGTCGGATACCGGGTGCCGCGCGGCTTTCACCGGAGTGCTCCCGCGCACACGTCAGACAGATTCAAAGGATGTTCAGAGATGACCGGTACCGGCGGGACAGGACCGCAACCGTGGAAATTGAGCACCTCATCCTGGGGCGCGGTGCAGCAGATCGACTGGCAGGCGGCGGTACTCCCCTTCGGAGCAACCGAACCGCACAATCTGCACCTCCCGTATGGCATGGACCGTTTCGAGGCCGATCTCATCGGCGAGCGGATCTGCGCTGCCGCCTGGGATCGGGGCGCGCGGGTTCTGCTCCTGCCTGCCATCCCCTACGGGACCGAATCGAACCTGCGCGAGTTCCCATTCGCCATGAACCTCTACCCGTCGACACTGACTGCCGTTGTGGCTGACCTTATCGAGTCGCTCGAGCTGAGCGGGATCCGCAAGGTGCTGCTGCTCAACTCCCACGGCGGTAACGATCTGAAATCCATCATGCGGGAACTGTACGGTTCGACCGAGGTGCATCTCTTCCTCTGCGACTGGTACCGGATGATCGGTGATGTCTACGGAGAGATCTTCGAGGAGGCCGACGATCACGCCGGAGAGATGGAGACCTCGATCGCGCTGGCGTACTGGCCCGAGCTGGTGGCCCGCAATCCTGACGGCTCCCTGCAGGCAGATGACGGACGAGCGCGTTCTTTCCGGATGCGGGCACTGACCGAAGGATGGGTGTCGATCACCCGCCCCTGGCACCTGCTTACCACTAATGCCGGAGTCGGGAATCCCCACTCCGCGACGGCCGAGAAAGGTGAGCGATTGCTCAATGTCATCACGGAACGACTGGGTGATTTCCTGGTCGAACTGGCGACCGAACCTGTCGACGACACCTTCCCCTTCATCTGAACAGGAATACCTGCCTCTGCCCGACTGTGCCACTTGGCTGGCTGGATGATCCGTACGAACCTCGGCAGCATCTCCGATTGCATGTTTACTTCTTGCTCCCTCGTACCATCTTATGCATAATGTTTTTAGGTATAAGAACCTCAGGTGAACCGGAGCTGTATCCCGGGATGACGGAGGATGCTCGTGGGCAAGCAGTCAATGGACCTGATGCGGGGGACGCTCGATCTGCTCATTCTCAAAATCCTGAGCGCGGGATCGCTGCACGGCTACGAGATCAGCAAGCGCATCCGGGAGCAGACCGAGGCGGAGATATTCGTTGAAGAGGGGGCTCTCTATCCGGCCCTGCGACGGATGGAAGAACGCAACTGGCTGACATCCGAGTGGGGGATCTCAAGCAACAACAGGGAAGTGAAGTTCTACCTTCTGTCGAGCGAAGGGAAGCGTCAGCTCAAAGAGCAGAGCGCGCAATGGGACCGTTATGTCAGGGCGATGGATTGCGTTCTCAAAGCTGCCCGATCCATGGCGTAATCCCGATTACATTGTCCCTGGTGCAATCAACGCCTTTCCCGAATCATACCCATCCTGCTACATTAGGGATCGAAATCGGAAGTACCACTCCTGAATGACGGGTAGCGGCAACCGGTGCCAACGAAGGACAGCGTCGGCCTCAGGCGGCGACTCCCCCGACTGGAGGAAGAAGGCAGGTATGGATCTGGGCCTGGAAGGAAAGAACGCCATCGTCACCGGCGGCAGCCTTGGGATCGGCACGGCCATCGCGCTCGTGCTGGCTGAAGAGGGCTGCAATGTCGCTATCAACTATCGGCGCCACGACACCGAGGCGAAGGAAGTGGTCGCGAAAGTCGAAGCGATG
>JALGWK010000352.1 GCA_025774205.1 bacterium | reverse complement strand
GCGGTTTATTTTCTGTGGCACTTTCCGTCGGGTCACCCCGCCTGGGAGTTACCCAGCATCCTGTCCTGTGGAGTCCGGACTTTCCTCACGTTCCTCTCACAGGGAGGGAACGCGCGATCACCCGGCCGTCTCCTCATGTTCTGCCAGCCCCCAGTCGATGCCGGCGTTGGCAAGCCGGTCGGCTTCAGCGTTCGATTCCCTGCGGACATGAACGACGCTGATTCCTCCGAGCCGCTTCAACCGCTCAACCGCCTCTTCGTAAAGGGGTTTCAGCTTCTGATCCTTCACACGATACTCGCCCGAGAGGTGTTTCACCAGCAGTTCGGAATCGGAATGGATGACTCCTTCGGTGAGTTCCATCTCCTCGAGGACCTCGAGACAATGAAGGAGGGCCCTGTATTCCGCCTGGTTATTGGTCGTTCTGCCGATCCAGGCTGCCCGCTGATAGATATCCCCGATCCCCTGGAGCTTTACGAGAACTCCATATCCGGCCGGCCCGGGATTCCCCCGCGCTCCGCCATCCACCCAGGCCTCGACCTGAACGCTGCCGGAACTCACTGATTCTCTTCCTCTCCGAACCAGAGCATGATGCGTCCGCAGTTCTCACAGGTGATAGGTCTTTCCGCCCGTCTGATCTCCGTGATGGTCTGAGGGGGAATGCGATTGTAACAGCCGCCGCAGGCGCCGCGAACCAGCGGCACGACCGCCGTCCCCTGTTTCCCCTCCTTCACCCGGTTGTAAATCCGCTTGAGGCCGTCATCGAGATGGACAGTGAGCGCGTCCCGTTCACTCCTGATCCTGGCCATCTTCGAATCGACGGTACCCAGTTTCCCCTTCAGATCCTTTATCTCCGCTTCCGCCCGGGCCCTGAAATCATCGAGATCCTCCTCCCCGGCTTCCTCTTCATCCCCGTTTCCTTCAAGTTTCTCCATGATCTCGAGCAGGCGGTCCTCGTCTGTCGTCAGCTCACCCTTGGCGGCGTCCATCTCTTTCTGGCGGGCGTCCCACTCCTTGTTCGTCTTCACCTCGCTCAGGCGCTCCTGCAGCCGGGCGATTGTGGCCTGATGATCCTTTATCTGGCGCTCCAGATGACGCTGCTCCTTCTGCAGGCCCTTCTCCTCCTCCGCCACCCCCTGCTGGAGATCAAGCTGTTCGGTCAGGGTCGTGGTCAGTTCCTCTATCCGCTGCGGATAGTCGCCTTTCGAGCGCTCCAACCGAGCCAGTTGATCATCTATCTCCTGCAGTCTGGCCAGTTCAGCGAGCTGTTCACGCATCTGTTTCTCTTCCTGTCATGATGGTTTCGGGCTCAGATCTCAGACGACCCGGCCGATAGCCGGCTCCTCCAGAAAGACCTCCACTTCAAGATTCCAGTTATGCCGATCTGACTCGTGACGGAGGATTTCCGCCATCCGTTCGACTCCCGGCTGTTCCGTGGGTCGATGACCGGCATCGACACATACCATAGGATCTGATGCCTCCAGCAGATCGTGATATTTGAGATCACCACCGATGAAGAGATCCGCGCCCCGCGTGGCGGCGACAGCCAGGAGGCCTGATGTGCTGCCTCCCGCTACCGCGACCTGTCGGACAAGACCTTCTTCCGGTCCGGTGACCTGCAGTTCGATCCCGCCCAGGACTTCTTTCACGCTCGAGAGGGTCTCAGCGATCTCCCGGGGTTCCGGGAGCACCCCGAGCACCCCTGAACCGAGTGTCCCTCCCTGTCCGAACGTCTGATAGAGATCGAAGGCGACCTCATCGTACGGATGGTGGGCGTTGAGCGCCGCCAGGACCGTCTCCACATCAGCCTCCGGGACCAGCATCTCCAGGCGCTGCTCATTGACATGTTCAAGCTGTCCCACTTCACCGATGAGCGGCCGGGCCCCCGAGGTCGGCCGGTATGAACCGGTCCCGGCAATCGCGAAGCTGCACTCTTCATAATTTCCGATCACACCGGCTCCCGCTGCTCCGAGCCCTGCCCGGACCACCTCCAGGTACCTGTCGGGCACGAAGGTAACCAGCTTGAACCAGGTAACCTCTTCATCGGGAGCGAGGATCACCTGATCTTCGAGTCCGATCGCGTCAGCGAGCGCCCCGCTCACACCCTCGGGATGACGATCTGCGTTGGTATGGACTGCCAGCAGTCCGATATCGGAAACGAGCAGCAGTTTGGCGATGGCGCCCTGGACGGTGTTCGGATCGATGGCTGAGATGGCTGGCAGGATGAGGGGATGGTGGGTGATGATCAGCTGGGCTTCCTGGTCGATTGCCCGGTGCAGCGTCTCCGGTGAGGGGTCGAGGGCGAGCAGGCACCGTTCGACATCGCGGTTCGACTTCACCTGCCAGCCGCTGTTGTCCCAGTCGTAGGCCGACGAGAACGGGAAGCGGGCATTGAAGGCCGCGACGAGAACGGGAAGCGGGCATTGAAGGCCGCGTATATCTCGTCAGGCAATGCCAACGAGATCCCTCCTCCCCGGAAATGAAAAATGCACCCCGGCAAGGGTGCATTCAGCTGCTGAAACGAGGATTCCCCGTCTATGTATCATTGCTCGATTGTTCATCCACCCTCGTTCCAGGCCCGACCAGCAGCGAACCGTTCCTAGCTGGAATAATCAGCTACGAGGGGGAGCCAAAGTGGCCATGCTTCCCCCTGCCCCAACACGGTCCGGAGCAGACCCTCCATGAGACCGACTCGGGGAATGAGGATCCTGGCTGCGCCGGACCGGACTGCCAGGGTGTGGTAGAAGGCCGCTGCCCCGGCCAGCATAGAGGCCCTGTCCGGCGGTATCCCGAGGGCGATGAGGGTGAGTGTCTCCTCCCTCATCGCACGCTCGCAGAGGGCATTGAAATCTTCGAGAGATATGCCGTTCAGGGTTGAATCATCGTATCCCCACAGGTTCCACTCGAACGCCAGAGCGTCGAGCATGGCCGCCTGTCCTCCTGACAGGACCACTGTCTCCGGAGTGACGGAGTCGAGCAGTTCACTGGTCAACTCCGAGGCCAGTTCCGAGGCCTTGAGGCAGAGTTCCTGCCGTGTGTCCCTGCCCGGCTGGCGCGACTCCAGAAAAGTCTCGAAGCGCGCCGCCAGCCCGATGGAGTGAGTCTCAAGACGCAGATTGGTCCCCTCTTCCCTGGCCGGGACGCATATCTCGAGACTGCCGCCGCCCAGTTCCACGAGGAGATCAGGATCCCGGCCGTCAACCATACGTGTTCTGATG
>JALGWK010000050.1 GCA_025774205.1 bacterium | reverse complement strand
CCGCACCTCGAAACCGACCTGGTTGGTGTTCAGACCGAAGAGCGCGGCCAGTTCCCGGTCGACATTGACGACCAGTTCAGGGCGCCCCTCGGCAAGATCACTTTCGAGCCCGTCAAGTTTCGGACCGACCGGGGAGTTCTCCAGTATCTCGACCACCTGGTCTCCGAGCATTGCCAGCATGGCCGACTCCGGTCCCGCGATCTCGATCGTCACCGGCAATCCGGTCGGGGGGCCCATCTCCTCGACCTCGACCGACACTTCGGCTCCAGCCAGTCCCTGTCCGATCCGGTTCCTCATCTCTTCCAGGGTTGTGAAGGTATTGTACTCACGATCATTGAAGTCGACGATGCTGAGAGCGACCGTGGCGAGATTCTCTGATGAACCACCGCTGAATCCACCCTGTACCGAACCGACGGTCGACACCACCGACTCGAAATCAGCGCTTCCATCCAGGTTACCCACTTCCTTCTCGACCAGTTTGACCAGCTGGTCGGTGAAATCAACCCGGGTACCGACCGGCGCTTCCAGCTGGACGAACATATTGTCCGGTGGAATGTGAAAGCACCGACCGCGGCGCCGATGGTGATCATGCGGTGATCAAGCGCCAGGCCCAACTGACGTTCGTAGATGCGCAGCATCTTCGGGAGCAGGTTGTTCAGGAAGAAGGTACCCACCGGCAGGAAGAACAGCCGGTAGAGGAGCCAGAGGAGCACTCCGGTAGCCACAAAAAGGACTCCTGTCAGCATGTTCGAGGACGATACCGAGAGGAGGATGAGTCCTGTGGCGGCAAGGATCAGTCCGCGAGCGCCTCTGGTCATGCGCCTGTGCCCGTTCCCGGGAATGCTCATGAAGAGCGAACAGAGAGTCGGATTGATGACCAGGGCCACAAAGAGGGATGAGCTGAGCGTGATGATCAGTGTCAGCGGCAGATACCCCATGAACTCGCCGACAATCCCCGGCCAGAAAGCCAGGGGAAGGAAGGCTGCCAGGGTGGTGGCTGTGGCGGCAATGACCGGCACCGCGACCTCACCGGAGGCCTTCTTCGCCGCGGTGACACGGTCGAATCCCTCCTCCATGTACCGATAGATGTTCTCGACGATCACGATGGCGTTATCGACCAGCATTCCCAGCGCGAGGATGAGGCTGAAGAGCACGATCATGTTCATCGTCATCCCGGCGACGTCCATGATGATGAACGACAGGAGCATCGAAAGCGGGATCGCCACCCCCACAAAGAGCGCGTTCCTCAGACCGAGGAAGAAGAGCAGTACCGTGACCACGAGGATCAGCCCGGAGATGATGTTATTCTCCAGGTTCGAGACCATGTCCTCGATATAGACCGACTGGTCGCCGGTGATCGTGATCTGGGTGCCGACGGGGAGTTCGGGCCGCATCTTCTCGATCTCCGCCTTCACCTGTTCGGCGGTCTCGATGATGTTCTCACCCGCCCTCTTGCTCACGCTCAGGGTGACGACCGGACTGCCGTCCATACGGGCGAAGCTGGATCGTTCCTTGAAGCCGAAATCCACCTCAGCCACATCACGCACATAGATGGGACGGTCATCGTTCTCATTGGTCTCGACGATGATATCCCTGATCAGGTCGGTATTGGTGAACTCACCGGGTACCCGAACCAGGTATTTCAGGTGCCCGACATCGATGGCTCCCCCCGGGATCGTCACATTCTCAGCCACGATCGCGAAGACCACGTCGGAAAAGGCCAGGTTATAATACTTGAGTCGCGGCAGATCGACATTCACCTGGACCTCGCGCTCGAGCCCGCCGGAGAGATTCACTTCCAGGACCTGGGGGATGCCCTCCAGCTCGTCCTGCAGGTCTTCGGCAATCTCTTTCAGCCGTACCTGGCTGTAATCGCCGGCGATGTTGATCTGCATGATGGGGAAGTCGGACATGTTGATCTCGATGACCTGTGGTTCCTCCGCCTCATCGGGCAGTTCCGGCCTGGCGAGATCGACCTTCTCCCGGACGTTCCTCAGCGCTTCATCCATGTCGGTGCCGGCGATGAATTCGACGTTCACCGAAGAGGCACTCTCCACCGAGCTGCTCGTGAGCACCTTGATGTCATCGATCGTGGAGAGTTCCTGTTCGAGCGGCTGGGTGACCAGGCTCTCCATGTCGTCGGGAGACGCTCCCGGATAGATCGTTGAAACGACGATGTTCGGGATCGTTATCTCGGGCGCTGCTTCCTTCGGGATACGGGCATAGGAACTCAACCCCATCACCACGATGATGACGATCAACACGATGACGCTGATCGGATTCCGGATCGCAAGGCTGGTGAGTCCGATCTCCTTGTAGCGGTCCAGGTCTTCGCCCTTCCGTCCTCCGCCGTCGACAGGTCTTTCCTGACCGCTCATCGTCCCTCCCCTTCACTGCTGCCCGTGCCGTTGACGGCATCGACCACACTGACCAGGTCGCCATTGCCCAGTTTCAGCTGGCCGACGGTCACCACCCGGTCACCAGCAGCGAGTCCGGCGGCGATCACGACCTGGTCATTACCGGCCGGGCCGAGTATGACATCCCTCACCCGTGAGACCTCTCGCCCCTCTTCCGATACCACCACGAACACCTGGTAGCCATCCTCACTGCGGACCACCGCTTCCTGCGGGACGATGAGGGCGTCCTCGATCCTCTCGGTCAGTATCAGCATGTTCGCGATCATGCCCGGTTTCATTATCCGGTCGGGATTCGGCAGGATCACCTCCACGGAGAAGGTCCGGGAGTCGGGGTTCACCGTATCTCCCACATAGGTGATATCCGTCGTGCAGCCTGCCTCGGGGCAATTATCGATAGTGATCTCGACCGGCGTACCCTCAACGATGTCACCAGCGAACCGTTCCGCGACGCCGCCGACCACCTTCACCTCATCGATCGAGACGATCCGTGCAAAGGGTGACCCCGGTACGGCGAACTCGCCCTGCTCGTACCAGTAATCTTCGAAGGTCCCATCCACCGGGCTCCTGATCGTTTTCTTTTTCAGTCGGGTCTCCATGATCCGGACCGTCGCGGCACGCATGGCGGCTGTCTCACGCGCCTGGATGTAGGCCAGTTCGGTGCCGATCTCCTGGTCCTCCCAGAGACGCTTCTGCCGCTCCCACTGCTCCTGAGCAAGTCGCGCGCCGGCGCGAGCCTCGTCGAGCTGGGCGGCGAGCATGTCGGAATCGATGCGCGCGATCGGTTGTCCGCGCGTCACCCGCGCGCCCTTCCTGACCAGGAACGTCTCGACGACACCACCCTCTTCACAGGAAACGGTGATGTCGTAGAGCGCTTCAACTGAACCGGTTACCCTCACCGTAGAGGTGAAGGGCGCGGGAACAACCGGCATGGCGACCACGTTCACCACCCGCTCGTATGTCCCTTCGGCTGTCTGAGCCGGCGGAGTGCATCCGGACAGTCCGGCAGAGGCGAACAGTATCAGGGCTGTCAGCGTTGCTGCCCCCCTGGTCATCTTCATTGGTCGGGTCCTCTCACGCTTGTTTGTAACCGTCATATCATCCCTGCTCATGTTCTTGCATGATTCAGCTATCGGTCTCCCGATCATGGTTCGATGTCATCTACAAGGGGAACACTTCCGATGGCCAGATCGAGATCGGCCTGGGTGTTCAGGTGATCGAAGACCGCCTGGGCGTAGTTGAACTCGGCCTGCCTCAGGGCGTTCTCGGCATCCACCACTTCGAGCCGGCTGCTGACACCCTCACGGTACCTCGCCGTGGCGATCCCGAATCCGGTGCGGGCCTGCTCCACGGCTCTGGCCTGGGCCAGCGTTCGCTGCCGGGTTTCCTCGAGCGCGTCGAGCAGGGTCCGGACTTCACTGTAGGTCTGCTCTCTGAGCTGGGCGAGTTGGGTCGAGATCCGGTCGACCGTGAGCATGTTCTGTTGCACCCGGGCCGAACTCTTAAAACCGCTGAAGAGGGGGATCTGAAGTCGGAGGCCGGCCTGCTGCAGCGATGTCCGGTTGCGCGAATCCTCGCCGAAGAAATTCGGCCTGCCGTTCTCCTGGGCGGTCACCGAATAGCTGTAGAAACCATCCAGGGTCGGGTAGTAATTCGAGCGACTGGCCTGCACCTGGGCCCGGCCCAGTTCGAGGTTTATCCGGGTCTGCCGCAGGTCGGTGCGATCGCTCAGCGACCGTTCGAGGATCCGTTCGAATCCGAGGGCGATGGCGTCAGGCTCGCCGACCACCAGTAACAGTGACTGTGAGGCGGCGGTCGAGGCCTCGCCGGTCTCGATGTCGATCTCCATGAGACTGCCCGCCGGCTCGAACGGCTCATTCACCGCGTACCCCATGACCAGGGCAAGATTCCGGCGCGCGGCTTCCAGGGCATCAGATGCCTGCCGCAATCTCGGTTCGAAATTGGCCAGTTCCACTTCGAGTCGGAGGACGTCGTATTCACTGGCCATTCCCGCTTCCCGCAGGGCACTCGTCTCGGCCAGGGTCTGACGCAACCGCGCGACGCTGTTCTCGGTCAGGCGGAGACTTTCCCGCGCCAGCAGGGCCGCGTAGAAGGTCTTCCTGGTCGCAGTGGCAGTCTGCTGGGCTGTCCCCCGCAGCGCCTCCCGCGACAACTGGCGGAAGGTGCTCGCTACCCTGAGCCCGATGAATACGGTGTAGTCGAAGAGGGTTTGATCGAGGGTCAGACTGCTGAACCAGCTGTTGTCGGCCCCGAACCTGACCGCGATGAAATCATCGGGTGAGGCGGTCGGATCGAAGATGATCGCCGGCAGGAACGACTCGAGCGGCGTCAGGCTGCGGGTGAAGTTGGCGCTCGCCGATACCGTGGGCATGGCCAGTCCCCGCGCCTCCACGACCTGCTTCTCAGCCACCTCGAGCGCGAACCGCGCATCCTGAACACTCCGGCTGTCCTCCAGGGCGATGAGGATGCTCTCTTCGAGGGTCATGATCCTTGTTCCGGCGATTCCTTCCGTCTGGGCTCGGGAAGCAGCCGTTGAAACGAGGAGAAGCAGCGCCACGGCGAGCAGGGAGTGGATCGATCCCCTCCCGGGCCTTATCGCTTCCAACCGTACATAATCAGCACCTGTAGACCTTCGTGTTCCTGCATTCATCCCGCGTTCTCCGCTTCAGGATCATGTCCCGGGAATGTCTTCACATCTGGGAGGGAAGACGTATCTATGCCGCAATGAAGGCGGACGGGTGTTCTTCATACGCTCTGCTCTGTACCTATATATGAATCGCGAACCGTGTTGGTTACAGGAATTCTGGGATTATTTCCCTCTACCAGTAGGCTCCTGACCCGAAATTGGATAGAATCAAGGGTCGTGCCGCAGGATCGGTCCCACCTATGGGAGCGGCATCCTGATTGAGGCCATGATCCCGCGTCCCGGACGCGAGGTATTACGAGGGATAACCGCATGCAGAAACCACGACCGCGATCCCGTATGATCCCCTCTCCGGGAGCGATCCCCATCATCGCCATCGCGCTCATCGTGAGCCTGGTGATCTTCGGGCTCCGCTCCCGATCACCGGGGAGCGACGCCCCGGAGGCGATGATACCGCTCAGTGACGCCATGGCCGCGATGCAGTTCATGACTGCCCAACGCGCCTATCCGCTGGAAGACATCCCTCCCGGCGCGTACTCGAGCGCCTTCCGGCAGATTGAACCGGCGCTCATGTACGCGCGAGCCCGGACCGCCGGCAGCGCCGCCGATGCCTATACTGTCCCAGACCCCTGGACCCCGATCGGCCCGAAGAACCTTGGTGGCCGCACCATTTCCCTGGCTTTTAATCCGCTCAACACGGAAATCATCTATGCCGGTGGGGCCACCGGGGGATTGTGGCGCACCGACAACGGGGGGAGCGGCGCCAATGCCTGGCATTACATCGACACCGGCTTTCCCGTACTTGGAGTCCATTCAATCGCGATCGATCCGGCCGACACCAGCGTCGTCTATATCGGGACCGGTGAGGTGTACAACCGCGCCAACTCCATGGGCAGCATCTACATCCGCACCACCCGCGGCAGTTACGGGATCGGCCTCCTGAAGAGCACCGACAGCGGCCTGACCTGGACCAAGAGCATCGACTGGAGTTACGACGAGCGACGGGGGGTGCACGACATCGTCATCGACCCCCACGACCACACCCGGGTCTGGGCCGGCACCAGCGAGGGTGTCTATCGGACCACTGATGCCGGGATGACCTGGATTCCTGTCCTTGATGTCCAGATGGCGGTGGACATCGCCGTGAATCCGGACCAGTCCGACACGCTTTATGCCTCCTGCGGCAATCTGGAAACCCCTTCCGGGGGCGGGATCGGGATCTATCGGTCATATGACGGCGGGGACAGCTGGACGAAATTGAATGATGGTGGAAATGTGCTGCCACTGAGCTGGACCGGCAAGACCATGCTCGATATTTATCAAGCTGCTCCGAATGTCATCTATGCCGACGTGGCGAACATGTTCAGCGATTCGGACTCAACCGGGGTCGCGCTCTATCGCAGTCTCGACCATGGTGAGACCTGGGAAAGACTGACCTGGAATGACGCGAGGTGGAATAACACTACCGGGACATATGAATACTGCTGCGCAGACACGCTGTATTACAACAACCTCGCTCCTCATGGCTATAACATCATTTCCAAGTATCAGGGCTGGTTTTCACATTTCGTGATCGTTCACCCGACCGATTCCTCAAAGGTAATTGTTGCCGGTGTTGATGCGTACAGGTCAACCGATGGCGGCCGCAGCTTCGACAGGATCACCAAATGGAATGACTGGAGGAGAGGGTATGTAGCTGCCGGAGATCCGGATGAAGGATTAAGCGAGCACTATTCCCACGCCGACCACCACGCATTCGCCCGAAAACCGTATTCGCCGAATTCCTTTTACTGGGGAAATGACGGGGGAGTGTTTTCAACCAGCAACTTCGGCGATTCCTTCACCGCTCATAACGGCGGCTACCAGACGGCCCAGTTCTACTACGGCTTTTCCTCGTCGCTCATCACGGCCGATCTCGCCATCGGCGGTCTGCAGGACAACAGTACCGTACTCTATGAAGGCACGACCGACTGGAAACGCATCTTCGGCGGCGACGGTGGAGCTACCGCGCTCCACGCGACAGATCCAAACTACATCATCGGCTCCTCCCAGCGGGGCGCCATCTATCAGTCCTTCAACCGCGGGAACACCCGAACGTTTACGAGCTATAATGCCTATTATGACCAAACTGCGGTCTGCTTCATCGCGCCAATCGCGCAGGCGCCATCGAACCCCGCCATCCTCTATACCGGTCGGACCAGGGTCTATAAGACGATCAACTACGCCCAGGGATCCAACTCCTGGGTCCTGCCGTCCGGCGCTTCCGAACTGAGCGGGGCTCCGGTCGTCTCGATCTCGGTTTCCTCCAGCGATCCCTCGATCCTCTGGGCCGGGACGGTACCCGATCCCCCGACCAGGGCCGGGGTGTTCAGGTCTGAGAACGGGGGCAGCAGCTGGACTGATGTCACCGGGAACCTTCCCGACCGTTACCCGATGGATGTCGAGACTGCCTACTGGGACCATGACGTGGCCTTCGTCACCCTCTCCGGTTTCGGCACTCCCCACCTCTATCGCACCACCGATGGAGGCGCAAGCTGGGATTCACTGGGAGTCGGTCAGCTTCCCGACATTCCGACCTCGGCCTTCGTCATCGATCCGTACGACCGGAATCATTTCTATATCGGCTCCGATTTCGGGGTCTGGTTCTCGCCCGACGCGGGGGTGACCTGGGAACCGTTCACGACCGGTATGCCCACCGCTGCGCAGATCCTCGACCTGAGCATCTCACCGGTGAACTGGTCGATCCGGGCCGCCACCCACGGCTTGGGAGTCTGGGAACGTCCCCTGGTGAGCGCGTCGGTACTTGAGGGTGACACGACCCCCCCCCGGTTCGATTTCGGCCTCCACCGGAACAGCGTCCTCCCCGATTACCTCGATCTCTATTTCGTCCCTTCGGAGGTCCTGCCCCAGACGCCGGTAGTTGAGGTCAACTCCGCCGCCCTCCCCCTCTCGACCATCAGCACCACGGAGGGGAACATCTACCAGGCCGATTACAGGATCCAGGCTCCGGGGACCCATGCCATTACTATCCAGGCCTCCGATTTCGCCGGAAACGATTCCACTTCGGTGTTCAACTTCGAAGCCCAGCTCCTCGGCGGGTCGTCCGCGACAGCCCTGGCGACTGCCGACGGGGCCCTGCTCCTCTCCCTCCCCGCCGGGGCTCTCGGAACACCGGAATACGTGGTGGCCAGGAGGATGGATGCCGACCCCTCCACGCCCGGAGCGCTGCTCCTGCGCGTCAGTGACCGGGACGGCATCACGCGTCAATCGCTCACGGCCGACGAGGATGTGCTGGCCATCTGGTCGCTGCTGCCCGGTGAACGGATCCTCAGCCGGGAGGCCCGTCTTCTGCTGACCTGGGATCGGGCGGAGCTGGGAGCGCGTGCTGCGTCCTCCCTGATCATCGAACGGAGAACGGGAGAAGGGTGGGAACCGCTGCCGTCATACGTTGATGAGTCGCGTCAGCGGGTCGAGGCCTCGATCACGCGGTTCGGCATCTACCGGCTGAGATCGACATCAGACGCCGGCACTCTGGTGCCCCACACCACGGGTCTCGGGCAGAACTACCCGAACCCGTTCAACGGATCGACGATGATCAGATATTCCCTGGCCCGACCGGCCCGGGTACAGCTCCAGATCCTCAACACCAGGGGCCAGCGGGTGCGGACCCTGGTCGACGGCACCGAAGGACCGGGCGCCCACGTGGTCACCTGGCAGGGACGGGATGACAGCGGTCGGGAGGTGGCGACCGGAGTCTACCTGATCACGCTGCATGTCGACGGGGTGATGTTCACCCGGAAAGCGCTCTACATCCGATGAGAGAGACAAGCAACGTGAAGCAGGGAGCGGCATTCCTCCTGGTGGTGATGATGCTGTCGATCGGTGCCTGCGGAAAGAACGGTTCGGGCGCTGACACCACCTCTCCGGCGATTCCCCGCGGGGTGCTGACATCGGTGACCGGCACCATGGTCAAGGTGTTCTGGCTGGGAAACCTCGAACCTGACTTCCTGCACTATCTCATCTACATGGGAACCCGGTCCGACTCGCTCGTCGACCTCGGTGAGGAGCTGGTCCAGACCTCCAGATTCTTCAGCGGACTCAATCCCGGAACGACGTATTACTTCGCCGTTTCAGCGGTCGATGAGACAGGCAACGAGAGTGACCGCAGTATCACGGTCAACGCTGAACCGACTTCGGCCGCGTATGCCACCTCCCTCGGTTGGGCCGCCTTCACCGCCGGGGAGTACACGGACGCGCTGCTGGAATTCCAGATAGCCCTGAACCTCAATGAGAACTACACCGAGGCCTACCTCGGGCGCGGCTGGACCCACCTCCTCCGCGATGATCTTTCGAACGCGCGGGTACAACTGCAGGCGGCGATCGCGAAAGGCCTGACCACGGTGGATGCCGACGCCGGTCTCGCGGTCGCTTTCAGGGGGGTCCCCGATCTCCCGTCCGCGATCAGTCACGCTCTGACCGTCGTCACCGGCGATCCCGACTGGGAGTTCAGCCACCTGACCTCCATCGATTACCGTGACATGCATCTCCTGCTGGCCCAGTGCTATTTCCGGCAGGGCGAGGAATGGTTCGACGAGGCCCAGGCCCAGGTGGACATCCTCGATCCCGCCAACGGCCTCGATCCCGCCGATTCGGGCTCCTGGTCGGTGGGTGGAGAGAGCTACGGCACCTACGGAGCCGCCCTCATGACTGCGATCATGGAGCTGGAGGCCGCTATCGGGGGCTGATCCCCACCAATTGAGTGCACCCCTGCGCTCACACTCCCGGTCACGCTCGAAAGAGGCGTTTTTCTTCATCACTGGCATGATCCGCCGATGGGCGCTACAATAGTCGGTCTGTCTGAGACGGCAGGAACGGGACTCACCAGCCGCTGTAAGCCCGAAACGGGAGTGCTAACGTGAATGTCGAAACAGGAATGAAGAAGGTGACCACCGGCGCCGTGGTCACGCTGGCGCTGGCCTTCATGATCATGTTGCCGGCGGGCGGGACGGCCCGGGCGCAATTCAGTGAATTCCAGCTGCCGCCCGGACAGGATAGCGGCGGAAGCCTGAAATTCAGCCCCGGTATGACCTGGATCGGTGACCAGGCCTATTTCAGCTTCAACCTGGAGCCGGAACTGGCCTTCGGGAAGATCGGCGTGGGACTCCGCATCCCCCTTCTCTTCGATGCCGAGACCTTCGAACTGCGCAAGGTCGACTGGGACTCGAGCCGGGACTTCACCCGACTCTTCCGGTACGTGCGTTACGGAGTGAAGCGTGATCCCTTCTACGCGCGGGTCGGGGAGCTGTCGAACACCCTCTTCGGGCACGGCTTTTCGGTCTACTACTACAACAACAACCTCGACCTTCAGAACCCGACACTCGGCGCCCAGCTCGACATCGATCTCAAGAAGGTCGGATTCGAGTCGATGATCAGCGATCTCGGGAATGCCGGACTCTACGGCGTGCGCGGCCGTCTCCTCGGCAAGGAGATCCCGGTCCTCAGCAACTTTGCCGTCGGTCTGACCATGATCACCGACCAGAACGCCATGCTGACCGAGCCGGTCAACATCTTCGGCTTCGACCTGGAGCAGCCTCTTCTCCACAACGACATGTTCGACCTCTACCTCTACTTCGACTGGTCGAGCATCAAGAGCTGGGACTCCCAGGATCACGGCAACGGAACCGCCCTGGGGATCGCGACCGATATCAGGGGAATCGCCGGACTCTTCGCCATCGGCGCCAAGTTCGAGAAGCGGAACCTGAGCGAGGGCTTCACCGCCGGCCTGATCGGTCCCCTCTGGGATGTGAACAAGATCTCGATCATGGCCGATCTCCCACTGCAGCCGAAGACGGACGGCTGGTACGGAGAACTGACCGGTACCGTCCTGGGACGCATCAGCCTGAGCGGGATGTATTTCGACACCGGCGAGTCGACGATGGGTGACCAGTTCATCCTTCATGCCGACGCCACCAAGCTGCTGCCGGGGATCGTGCTTCAGGCCTACCATGTGAAGCAGAACATCCAGGATGGCGGCGATCTCTTCAAGCTGGACGAGGATGCCCTGACGATTGCCGACGTGGGCTGGAGTCCCAACAAGTTCATGACGGTCATGATGCGGTACGAGTGGTCGTATATCTGGGACGGCAGCATCCCCGGATTCCGGTCCCAGAAGAGGATCTCTCCACGGGTCCAGTTCGGCGTCAGCTGGTAACGGGGAGCGAACACCCGGGCACGAAGGGTTTCGAGCAGACATGGAGGTCCTGAGATACCGGGACACCAGGGGGCTCGATCCCTCCCGACCCACGTTCTCTGAAGTCATCCTCACCGGTCTCGCGGGGGGCGGCGGACTCCACCTTCCGGAGTCGCTGCCCTCCCTGCCCCTGCCGGAGATCCTCGCCCTCGCGAATGAACCGTACCATCGCCGTGTAGCCCGCGTCCTCGAGGCATTCCGTCCCGACATCCCGGATGACCGGATCGCCACGACGACCGCCGCCGCCTTCGGTGGAGCCTTCGACGATCCGGCTGTCACACCCCTGAAGGAAGTGGGATCCGGCAGCTTCCTCCTGGAAGAGTGGCACGGTCCCACCGCGGCTTTCAAGGACCTGGCCCTGCAGTGTCTGCCGAGACTCATCGCCGAATCGCTCGGGATGCATGCGGAAGACGGGGCGGATATCGACGATCTGCTCATCCTGGTCGCTACCTCGGGTGACACCGGTTCCGCGGCGCTGGCCGGATTCGCGGATACTCCCCGCTGTCGGATGGTTGTCTTCTACCCGGAGACTGGAATCTCGGAAACTCAGCGGCTGCAGATGCTCCATCACCAGAGCCGCAATTCGGCCGTCATCGGGGTGAGCGGCTCCTTCGATGACTGTCAGAGCCTGGTGAAGTCGATGTTCGAGGATGACGACTGGAGCGGTGACATCCACGATCGTCATCACCTCAGGCTCTCCTCGGCCAACTCCATCAACTGGGGTCGGATCCCGATCCAGATCGCCTCCTGGGTGAGCGCTTACGCCGATCTGGCCGCGAGGGGTGGAGTCCGACCGGGCGACCCGGTCGATATCTGTGTGCCCACCGGGAATTTCGGTAACGTGCTGGCCGCCTGGTACGCCAGGCGGATCGGCGTGCCGTTCGGACGCCTCATCTGCGCCAGCAACGAGAACGACGCCCTCACCCGATTCCTCGACACCGGCATCTGGGACATCACGACACGCGAACTGATCGGCACCCCTTCCCCATCGATGGATATCCTCATCTCCTCGAATCTCGAACGCCTCCTGTTCGAAGTGAGCGGAGACGACGGCCGCGTCCGGAGGTGGGCCGAGGACCTGGCCGCGACCGGGAGGTTCGAAGCGGACCGGGAGACCATGACGGCAATCAGGGATGTGTTCACCGGCGACTCGGTCTCCAATGACGATTCCCTCGGTACCATCAGGCAGATGCACCTTGAGACCGGATATCTGTTCGATCCGCATACCGCCGTCGCCTGGGAGGTGGGCCGGCGGCAACGGGGCCGCGCCCCCCTCATCGTGGTCTCGACCGCCCACTGGGCGAAATTCGGTGAGGATATCTACCGGGCCCTGAACGGGATCCGGTTCCGCGATCCGCTCCCCGACG
>JALGWK010000351.1 GCA_025774205.1 bacterium | reverse complement strand
GAAGACCGTTACCACTGGAGCGCCGGTTGTCTCATCCTCGTACATATAAATCAGGTGACCCTGGTCAACCTGTACTCTTGGAGAATAACCCGGAATATCAGGAAAAGTGGTGACGCCGAGGTATTCCCCTTCCGGGCTGAGAACTCTCTGCTGTGCTCCATTGGCATCTGCATTCCACGTATTACGGGGGACAGATGCCCAGAAGTATCCGTCAGATCCGAGTGTGACTGAGTACCAGAATGATTTTGTGGCCGGGAAGGAGAGAGAGTCCAGTCGTCTTCTCATGTTCTCCCGGCGCGCTTCATTCATTTCTTCATCCATTTGTTGCTGCAACTCACGACGTACCAGATCACGATCTGCCTCTGTTACCGGTTCCGGATCATACATAACCTTGATCTTTTTCAGGAGGGTTCCGTCCAGATTGAATATCTCGAGAGCGGGCTCCTCAATCAGAAAACGTCCTATTCCCAGACCAGGGAAGTAATGCATCATCGGAAATCCCTCATAATCCCTGGGTATCAGGGTTTTTGGGGCACGCAGATCGGTAATGATCTCTCTCTCAGACGAAACAACAATCGCCCGAAATTCGAAACTCTGACCGGATTCTGTCATCCCCATGCCTTGCTGAATGAGTACAGATTCTCCAGCAGGACCGGGCCAGGCGTGCATGGTAATGATGGGTGAATTATCTACCATGTTGATCCGGGTATATCCGAACGACCTGATAAATGTACCATCCCGTTGAAAGAGCAATGTTCTCGCCAACGTATTATCCGTGACCAGAATTGTGTCACCCAGTATTCCCAGAAACCGGGGATCTCGAAACTCGCCGGGGCCTGCCCCTTCCCGACCGAGACTGTGGCTGAACGAACCATCAGGCCTGAAGACTGCGATCCGGTCGTTTCCACCATCAGTGACATAGATATAGCCCTCCCCGTCCATCCGCGCAGTTTGAGCCTCTGACAGGAGGGTCTCCTCCCGGGTTTCATCCTGTTCGAGATGATACAGTTCCTCATATTCAAACAGCTCACCAGTGTATTTCGGTCCTCCGGAGGTTTCGGCGATGGTAACCCCATCCACTTCAGAGACTATGAAGGTGTGATCAGGTGACTCAGGGCTGGAACAGCCCGCGAGCAGAAAGGGTGCAAGGAGGACGTAATTGATCGAAAGGCAGGGCTTCATCATCGGCGCCTCTCCGATAGAGAACTTGAGGGTGAGGTTCCGTCGGGCTGCTCGTCTGACGGGTCAACAGCGGTTTCGTTGTGGCTATAAAACAGACCGTGCGGATCGGGGTGCTGCCTTTAACAGCGGGCACTTGATATCATGGATACACCAGTCCCGGCACCACCGGCATGAAGCGCTAAATGACCGGCCCGAACCCGGTTACTCTCCCTGCGGGAAGGAAAAGCCGCGGATCGCTGATCGTATCCGGAAGACCGCCACAACCGGTGCACCGGTCTCTTCATCCTCCCAGGTCATGATCAGTCGGCCGCGGGAGGGTCGACCGGTAACCGAACTTCCGTTGATTTCGGGGAAGAAGGTTTCACCCAGGTATTCACCTTCGGGGCTCAGAAGGCGCCACTTCTGGAGATGGATCGGGCTGAGGTAACTTCCTCTCGGCTCAGATACCCAGATATAACCTGAATCATCAGCGTGGGCACCCATCCAGATGTCGCGATCGTCCGGGAATTCCAGTTCGTCGAACTCACGTCGAGCCCGATCGCGGTCTCTTCCCTCGGGATACGCATCGACAACGGCCTGGATCTCGTTCCTGACCCGGTCGCGGTCGGCTGCCGTCACCGGATCACGGGGGATATCGAGTCTCCAGACCTCCCGCAGGGATCCGTCCAGGTCGTACCACTCGATCTCCGGTTCCGGACACTTAACGTGCACGATTCCCCTGCCGAACACGTACTGGAGCATGGGAGCGCCCATGAATGAGCCCGGCGGAAGGGCCGGAGGGCTGATAACCTCTGCCAGCGATTCGCCGGTCTCGGTATGGACGCCGGCCCGGAAGGCGGAACCGGTGGCCTCTCCGACCGGGACGAATCCCTGTTGGATGACCACCACGCGATTCCCGGAGGCAGGGTAGGCTCCCATGGTGCTGAAGAACAACGGCGGTCTGGCGGTTGAGCGCGGGTAGGATACCGATCGCACAAATTCACCTTCAGTGGTAAAGATCGATAGTCGGCCCTCCCGGACATCTGATACTGACACCTCTCCTTCGAAGATGCCCCGCAGGCTGGGTATCCGGAACTCACCCGGCCCGGAGCCCTCCCTGCCGAAACTTCTGAGAAAGTGACCGGTATCATCAAAAACGGCGATCCTGTAATTCAGGCCGTCACCGACGAAGATATTGCCTTCGGCATCCAGCCAGGGTGAGCGCGCGCCGCCCAGGATCGTCTCCTCCCTCGATTCATCCTGATCGAGACGGTAGAGCTCTTCATAGGTGAAGAGGGGCTGGGTGTACTTCGGACCGCCAC
>JALGWK010000350.1 GCA_025774205.1 bacterium | reverse complement strand
CCGGCCTGCAGCGCCCGGCCGTGGATCGATCGTTCGTAATAGATCTGGGCCTCACCGTGGCACTCTCCGCAGGTCGAAGCCACATTGGTCTTGTGGATGCGGGAATCAGGATCTGCGTGACCCTTGAGATCGTGTACGCCATGGCAATCAGCGCATCCGGCGGTGCCGCGGTCCTCGGTCGGGTCACCGCTGCCATGGACCGACTGATGGTACTGCTCGACCGTCATGCGCATCTGTACGTACTGGTCTGTCAGCAGCCCTTCGCTCCCGTGACAGCTCGCGCAGGTGTCGGACAGGTGGAGCCGATGGGTCGGCGACTCGGGATCGGTACTGCTCAGGATCTCATGGGTGCCATGACAGCTGGCGCAGGAGGGAGCCCGGTCGTTCCCCCGTTCCCGGGCATACCCGTGGTAGCTCTGCTCAAAGGTCTCCATCACATCGTAATGGCACATCCCGCATTCGACGGGCTGGAGCGGACTTGCGTGGGGGATCTCCTCCGAACCCATCAGGTCCACGTGACAATCGACACATCTGAGACCGAGCATGCCATGGATCGAACCGCCGACCTGGTCGGTGGTGACGACTAGCTGTTCGGCGTTTTCCAGTCCGGTGAAATTGCCCGCGTCGGTATGGCAGAAAAGACAGAGGTCGTCTTCCTGGGCCATGGCCGGCAGGGCCATCCCCTGCAGCAGGATGATGCTCAAAACCAGGGATGCAGTGCGGATCCTGCAGCTGTTGGTACGCATTACTTCTCTCCGAGGTCGTTCAGATGATCAGCGATAGCCGAAGAGCATCGTGTAGAGGATGAGGAAGATCAGGGTCAGGCCCAGGCCGAGGGCCACAAAGCCGAAGAACTTCATGGTCCGTTCCACCTTCGGCGGGTAGGGATCGACCAGATGATCCGTCAATCTGCCCTGCGACACGAGCTCGGCGTACTCACGCGGTTTATCGTGCTTGAATTCCTCGATCGGGACCCGACCGGTGAACATCACCGGATCCATGGGGAACTTGTCGAGACGGAAGTGGGTGTTGAAGAAGTGCACTGTGAAGATGAAGCCCACCGCCAGGAGGGCTTCATCGCTGTGGATGATCGTGGCCACGTTCACCGTCTGACCGGGCAGGATGATGGTGAAGAACTCGGGGAACCAGAGGACCAGGCCGGTCAATCCGATGATGAACATGCCCCAGAAGACGGCGAAGTAATCGAACTTCTCCCAGTAGGTGAAGCGCCCGTAGTGAGGCCTCGGTCCCCGGCCCAGGAACCATTTCAACGAACCGATTATCTCCTTCAGGTCGGTCAGATTGAACATCATCGAGTTGGAGGCCTTGAAGATGTACTCCAGCCAGGTCATCCCGGCGGTCCGTTTCTGTCGCCGGACATCCCAGAGGTGGATGATGAAGATCGTGATCAGGGCCGTGGCCGCGGTGCGGTGGATGAGACCCATCGATCCGAATCCGCCCAGCATCCGTGAGAGGAACTGGGCCCACTGCATGTAGGAGAACTTCAGGGCCATCCCCGTCCCGGCCAGCGTGATGAAACTGATCATCATGACCGCGTGGAGGGAACGCTGGAAGGTCGTGAACCGGCGGTAGAGTTTCTCGCCTGGCTGCGCGTGCCGCTTGATCCGGTGTTCGGGGGACCGCCACAGGCGGTACAACCAGGCCCCCGTGTGGAACATGGCGAAGGTGAGCGTCCCGATGAGCAGGATCGTCATCGCCCAGAAGGCCCAGAAGAGATAGGGGTACTTGTCCGGATCGTGGTGGGTAGCGTGGGTCAGGTATCCGGTGAAGCGCCGGTTGGCCGCCGGGTGGCACTGGGAACAGGTCTCGATGATGTTCCCGCGACTGAGGGTTGAAGCGACGGTCGAGGTGGGCAGGATGTTGTGGGTGCCGTGGCAATCGTAGCACTTGGCCGCGCCGGCTTCTCCGAGTCGGCTCACCTTGCCGTGATAGGTGTCGAAAAAAGTCTCCGCTTCCTCTTCGTGACAGCTGCCGCACTGTTCCATCATCATCAACCGGAAATCAGACCGATCGACGCGGCTGATGGTATGGGAGGTGTGGCAGTCCTCGCAGGTGGGCAGTTCTCCATGGTCGGCAGTTCCATTGCCCGGCCAGTGGATGCTGGTCATGAAGGTCTCTTCGATCCCGTGATGACAGGAACCGCAGGTGTCGGCGACGTTGTCGGGGTGAACCGTCGAGGCCGGGTTTTCGGGGGGCAGGGGCCCATGGGCGCTGTGACAGCTCGAGCAGGTGGCGGTCACGGTCAGGCCGCTCTCCAGCATCCCCTTGCCATGGATACTCATCCGGTAACTGCTGACGACGTCACCGAGTTCCACCTGGCTCCGCCTGGCGCCCGCCTCGCCATCCCGGTGACATTCAGCGCATAGATCGGGCACGTTCCGGGAGAAGGTGGGAGAGGTCGGCAGGAGCCGGCTCATGGTGGCGTGGTTGTCGTGGCAGTCGAGGCATCCGGGGGCGTCGGT
>JALGWK010000349.1 GCA_025774205.1 bacterium | reverse complement strand
GACTCCATTCTAATATCGTCTGGCAGGTCAACAAGGACAGAACCCGTTTCGTATTCACGATGGAACAATTTTCTGCCTGTGTGATCCGCCCGTCTGTCTCGTCGACCCGGAAAGGACTCTTCCCTGTGAATACGCGTCTCAGCAACCGGCTTATCATGCCGGCCCTCCTCGCAGCATCTGTTGCGGCCGCGGCCTGCGCGACCACTGACGGTTCGTTCCCGATCCTGACCGGGGAGTATCTCGGTCAGGATCTCCCGGGCGCGGAACCGGAACTCTTCGCGCCGGGGATCGTCTCGAACGGTCTCTATGTACGTGACGTGGCGATGACGCCCGATGGAACGGAGATCTACTGGTGCGCGGCGGGGACCGGCTACGTCTGGTCGACGATCCTCATGAGCAGACTGATCGACGGCCGCTGGAGCAAGCCGGAGGTCACCCCCTGGAGCAGGGAGATCGGTTCCTTCAACATCGAGCCCCACATCGCTCCCGATGGTAAGCGGTTCTATTTCCTCTCGAACCGGGCTGATCCGGCCGCCGGTGAGGAGGCAGGTGACCAGGATATATGGGGCATGGACCGGGCCGGGGATGGCTGGAGCGAACCGTACAACCTGGGAGTTCCGATCAACACCGAGCACGCCGAGTTCTTCCCCTCCGTCACGCGGGACGGGACGATGTATTTCACGCGGCAGCCGGTCGGAGAACGCGCCAACTATATCTACCGGTCGCGCATGGTCGATGGTGAGTGGCAGGAGCCGGTCCGACTGCCCGCGCAGGTCAACAGCGGTGTGTCGCAGTACAATGCCTTCATCGATCCCGACGAGGAGTACCTGATCGTCTGTGTGGACGGCCGCGATGATACCGTCGGGGCATGTGATTACTACCTCGTCTTCAGGAACGGGGATGACACCTGGAGTGAACCGGTCAACATGGGAGAGAAGGTCAATACCGCCCATTTCCAGGAGTTCTCACCCTACGTCTCTCCCGACGGGAAGTACTTCTTCTTCATGTCCACGAGGATACCCGAACAGGCGGGGCAGGAGCTCTCCTGGGACAGGATCATCGCCTCGCACAATGAACCGCAGAACGGCAATCCCGATATCTACTGGATGGAGGCTTCTTTCATCGATGACCTGAGGCCCGATCGGTAGCCGATCATATCGATCGGTATCAGGATGACCCGACCTTCATACCTGATCAGACTCGGAGTAACCGGTAACCGCTGTACCGGATGGTACATGGAATCTGCTGGGTCTGTACCGAATGGTACATATTCGGGCCCGTGCTCCGTCCTGCTGAGGCTGTGCTCCGGAGCAGTAGAGAACTCGTAACCTTATGGTAACACAGACGTTATCCGTACCCCTCATCTCCGGACCGGAGCAGGAGGAACGGTGGCACGGTGATTGCGTTACTTCACACCATCGAGCGCGACTTACCGCTCGTTCATGAACTGACTGTGCCCGCCCGCACATCCAGCCGCGCAACCGTTAAGGAGTCGGGACAGCATGAAAGACAATCAGAAATGGAAATGGATCGGAGCGAGCCTGTCTGCACTGGTGCTGATAGTGGGATTCTCCGCGTGTTCAACGACAGATCCATCCGGTAGCGGATCGCTCCAGCTGACGCTGGTCGACGCGCCCGCCCCGATCGATGGGATCGAGGCGATCGATGTCACCTTCTCATCCATCCTCATCCACAAGACGAGCAGCGCCGAACTCGACGACGCCCAATGGATCGTCCTCATGGATGATCAACTGAGCGATGCTGAGCGCACTTTCAATCTGCTTGATTATGTGAACGGCGCAGCCGCAGTGCTGGGAACCGCGTCACTGGAATCGGGCCACTACAGCCAGATCCGGATCATCATCGAATCGGCGACCATCACCATCGACGGGGTGGAATCAGCTCTCACGATCAACAGCGGAACAGTGTCAGGTATCAAACTGACACATGCGTTCACGATCGACGCCAATGTGCTCACCGAGATCATCCTCGATTTCGATGCCGGTGAATCGGTGTCGGAGGTCCCGGTCGGGAGCGGGGATTATCGCCTGCAGCCCACGATCCGCAGCGTGACGAAGGTGATCTCCGGAACGATCTCGGGCACTGTGACACCAGTCGGAATCAATGCCCTGGTGATCGCGTATGACGCCGGCACGACCGATGTCGTCACCTCGACCTATGTCGATACCCTGACCGGTGATTACGTCCTGCCGGCTCTGCTCGAAGGATCGTATGACCTCGAGGCGGTTGCCGAGGGGTATGTGACGGGCACCGAGGCCGGAGTACCCGTGACCGCCCTGATGGATTCAGGGGGACTCGATTTCCTGCTCACTATCGAGGGGGGCGGCTGAATCTGAGCCTGATCCAGAGAGGGAAAGGGCGGGAGTGGAGACGCTCCCGCCCTTTTCATTTGATCATGGAACTGTTCCGGGCAGGTTGTTCGTCGTTCACATCCCGAACTTCTCGATCAGTTCCTTCTTTCCGAGGCCGAGAACCCCGTATTTTTCGCCGACCTTGGTGAAGGCCGCGATGGCCTTGTCGAGATGGTGCTTCTCATGCGCGGCCGAGAGCTGGGTTCGGATGCGCGCCTGCCCCTGCGGGACCACCGGGAAGAAGAACCCGACGGCGTATATGCCTTCCGAATAGAGGTCGGTGGCGAAGTCCTGGGCCAGCTTGGCGTTGTAGAGCATCACCGGCACGATCGGGCTCTCACCT
>JALGWK010000348.1 GCA_025774205.1 bacterium | reverse complement strand
ATCAGTTCATTGAGACTCAGCAGTTTTTCAGTCCAGGTTCGGCGCTCGGCCGAGGTGGCCCTGATCCGCGGGTCTTCAGCCACTTCGATGATCTGCTCTGAAACCGCACCTCCCGCCTGCAGACGGGCAGTGTATGTACCCGGTGTCACCAGAAATGCGGTGCCGGATCGTTCAGCCCGTTCCCGGCCCGGTCCGGCATAGAATGGTGAGTACCGCATATCCCATACCGCTTCACCCCCCGTACGGGGCGGTTGCTCCGCACGTCGGCCACCCACTCTCCGGCCGCGTCGAAGACCTCCAACCTGAAATCAGCCGGATTGCCGGCGGCCAGCCAGAAATCGATGATCGCGCCGGCAGGCGGATTGGCCCCTCTGAATATCATGTCACCTGCATGCGCCTTCTCACCAATCATCCGGGTCATGGTGGCGGATTCGACTGTGAAGAGATGAGCGGGTGATGCGAGCACCCGAGGAGTCAGTTCCTGTATCGCGTTGATGTTATCGAGGATCCATATCCCGCGGCTATGAGTACCGAGTACCAGATCGTTGTCGCGGGGATGGACGAGCAGGTCGTTGACAGCCACGGTCGGCAGGTTGTTCTGCAATTCGACCCATTGCTCCCCCCCGTTGATCGTGAAGAAGCAGCCGAACTCGGTACCGAGCCAGAGCACGGAGGGATTGCGCGGATCTTCGTGCACCGCCCGGATCACCATTTCGGGAGGCAGATTACCGGTAATCGAACGCCAGCTCATACCGCTGTCATCCGAGAGAAACAGATAGTTGGCGTTGTCATCACTGCGATGTCCGTCGAAGGCTGCGTAGACGATGCCCGCGGTGAAATGGGAGGCCTCGATATCGGAGACCCACCGGGGACCGGGCAAACCCGGGAACCGGTCAGCTACGTTCGTCCAGCTCGCCCCGTTATCGGATGATACCTGCACGATCCCGTCATCGGTGCCGGCATAGAGCAGACCGCGTTCGAGTGGTGATTCCTCGATCGCCGTGATCGCCGGCCAGTACGGAATGCCATCGTCGAGCGAGAGAGTTTCATCGTGAGGGCGCTGGCCCATGATCAGCAATTCCCGCCGATTCGTGCCGGTCGTGAGATCGCCGAGTGACGTCCAGGTCCGGCCCCGGTCAGTGCTTCTGAACAGGCTGTCCATTCCGGCGTAGACGGTATTCGGATCGTGCGGGGAGAGAATGATGGGACCATCCCAGTTAGCCGGGGCTATGGCATTGCCCAGCTCGGGTTCGGGCAGGCCCGGACCCCAGGCTTCCCAGTTACGACGGGAGCCGATCGCGCCGCGGGCATCGCCGGGACGGATCGACTGACTCTCACCGGTCACCAGATCGCGCCGCGAGAGCATGAGGTATTGAGACTCGGTGTAGAGAGTGCGGCCGTCAGCAGGATCGGGCACATTGAAGAAGCCATCGCCCCCACCGGTTCGGATCCAGTCCTCATTCAGGATCCCCTCCCGACGCCAGGTGGCACTCGGACCGTACCAGCTGCCATTGTCCTGCAGGCCCCCGTAGATGTTGAAGGGTTCCGCATAGTCCACACCCACCCGATAGAACTGGCTCACCGGCAGGTGGGGCAGATAGAGGAAGGATCCGGCCTGATCCCACGAGATCCCCAGCCCTCCGTCATCACCCTTGATCAGATGACGGGAATCGGCCGGATCAACCCAGACGACGCGATCATCGCCATGCAGGGAATTGCGGATCGAGCGGAAGGTCCGGCCCCCGTCGGTGGAGACGCTGAATGAGTTCTGCATGTAGATCCGCTGGTCGTCATTCGGATCGACGTAGATCTGGCTGGCATACATCGGACGGGGGTTCCAGTCACTCATGTGCGCGAAGGTCTCACCCCGGTCATCGGAGCGGTACACCCCGGCCCGTCTTTCGCCATATGCGGTCGAAGCATTGTAACGCCAGCCCTGCTCGACGCAGATATAAACGATGCGCGGATCGCGGCGGTAGATCGAGATGCCGATCCGACCCTTGTCGCCTTCGGGCAGGCCGGTGATGATCTCCCGCCAGCTGGTCCCCCCGTCGGTGGACTTCCAGAGCCCGCTCCCCGGTCCCCCGCCGTTGAAGCCGTACGCCCGGCGGCGGCGCTGGTAGGTGGCGGCATATATGATGGATGAGTCCTCGGGATCGATCGCGACATCCACCACCCCGGTGTCATCATCGATGAAAAGCACCTGCTCCCAGTTCCGCCCGCCATCGGCGGTGCGGTAGAGACCCCGTTCGGGATTCGGCCCCCACAGGTGGCCCATCGCCGCCACGAATACGATGTCTGAATCCCCGGGATCGATGGCGATTCGGCCGATGTGCCTGGAATCGCGCAGACCCAGGTTATGCCAGGTGCGGCCCCCGTCGGTGGAACGGTATACCCCGTCGCCCCAGCCACTGCTCTGCCGGTTGGCCCGCTCACCCGTACCGAGCCAGATCAGTTCGGGATCGGTCTGACAGAGGGTGATGGCGCCGATCGAGTGCACCGCCTCCTGCTCGAAGACACAGGAGAAGGTGACGCCGTTGTTGGTCGTCTTCCACAATCCCCCGGTGGCGGTCGCCACGAAGAAGGTCACCGGATCGTTCTCGACCACCGCCAGGTCGACAACCCGGCCGCTCATATTCGCCGGACCGATCTCACGAAGGGCAAGCCCGGTCAGCACTTCTTCGTTCAGGCGAACACCGCTCTGAGCCGCGAGCCCGCCCATCGGGAGGCA
>JALGWK010000347.1 GCA_025774205.1 bacterium | reverse complement strand
GAACCCCTCGCGGCGCATGAGTTCGGGCAGAATGGTCTCCAGTCGTTACATCAGCCAGCGATTCACCACCTCACCACGCTCCCGGAGGGAGAGCACTTTCGGGATCCCGGCCCTGATGATGGCCGCTTCATCCCCGGCGCTCTGCGCCTGTGAGCGGGGGGTCGCAATGAGAAGAAGAGCTGCCAGCAGCAGAAGGGATCGGTTCCTTGTCATCATGAAGTTCTCCCGGAGCACCTGGTTCACGGCCTGGTTCGAACGTTTGAACATCCTACTATCGGTCAGTGGTCATGGCAACGGCGCCGGAGGTGGTCATGGCAACGGCGCCGGAGGTGAGCAGTAGGGCGAGGTCGGAGGATGGGGTATATTAGCTGCTTATGCTGAAAGAAAAGATCATACGCCATCTGAAAGAAGCGGGACGACCGATTCTGGCCCGCGATATCCGGCGGGATCTCCGCCTGAGCGGACGTGACCACGGACTCTTCACCGGGATGATGAAGCAGCTCGCCCGGGAAGGCAAGATCAGGCGGATCGAGGGAAACTGGTACGCCCACCCCGACTGGGCGTTGGCAGCCATGGCCGACGATGACCCGGTCATGGAGGTCACCCTGATCGTGCGTGAGGCCGGTCTGCCTGAATCGTTCCCGGAGGCGGTCGAAGAGGAAGCCCGGGAAGTGGCCAGTGAAGGCCGCCGTGAAGCGGGATCCGACCGTCTCGATCTGCGTGACCGGGTCGTGTTCACCATCGATCCCGATGAGGCGAAGGACTTCGACGACGCCGTCTCGATAGAGACCCACGATGACGGCTGGACCCTCGGCGTCCATATCGCCGATGTCTCACACTACGTCGTTCCCGACAGCAGGCTCGACGCCGAGGCATACGCACGCGGCACGAGTGTCTACCTGGTCGACCGGGTCCTGCCGATGCTTCCCGAGCAGCTCTCCAACGATATCTGCAGTCTCCGCCCCGATGAGGACCGGCTGACCGTATCGTGTTTCATCAGACTCGACTCCACCGGTCGACCACAGGATATCGAGTTGAATGATAGCGTCATCCGCTCCCGGGCACGCCTCACCTATACCGAGGCGCAGCGGGGGCTCGACGGCAAGGGCGGCCTGGCGCCTGAGATCGAGAGTGATCTGCTCGAGATGGGACGGCTGGCGCGGATACTGATCAAGAACCGGGAGCAGCGCGGCGCCCTCGATCTCGACCTGCCGGAGCCTCGCGTAACGCTCGACAAGGATGGACACGTGACCGGGATACAGCCCTACCCGCGTCACCTGAGCCATCGCCTCATTGAGGAGTTCATGATCCTGGCCAACGAGGCTGTCGCCACCTGGGGCGTCAACCTCGGCCTGCCGTTCATCTTCAGGGTCCATGGAGAACCCGACCAGGAACGGCTGGAGGACTTCCAGCAGTTCCTCAAGGCTCTCTCCCTGCCGCAGCCGAAGGGTTCGCGAATGACCCCTGAGGCGCTCAACGACACCCTGCATAAGGTCAGGGGTACCGCGGTGGAACCACTGGTGAGCCGGATGCTGCTGCGTCACATGAAGCAGGCGGAATACCAGACCGACAATGTCGGGCACTTCGGCCTGGCCAGCAGAGCCTACACGCACTTCACGTCACCGATCCGGCGCTATCCGGACCTTATCGTTCACAGGCTGTTGAAACGATACAGCAAGGTCGCCCCGGTCGGCAGTGAACTGGAGGACCTCGAGGGCTGGCTCATTGACGCGGCTGAACATGCAGGGGAGCGCGAGCGGATCGCGATGGAAGCTGAGCGGGACTCGATCCGCCTGAAGCAGGTCGCCTACCTGGAAGGCATGGTCGGTGACACCTTCGACGGTCTCGTCACTGCGGTCATGGAATTCGGCCTCTTCGTCGAACTCAACGGATTTTTCGTGGATGGCCTGATTCATGTGTCGGAACTCGATGATGATTATTATCGCTTCGAGCCTGACCGCTTCAGGCTCGTCGGTGAGCGTCATGGACGCCATTTCCGGCTCGGGGATCAGTTTAAGGTCCAGCTGGTCAGAGCCGACCGGGTGACGAGACATGTCGATCTCGTCCCCTTCGTGGAGGAAGAGGAAAAGGAAGAGGGCGGCAGAAGGAAGTAGGGGAGTCGAGCGTTATGGCTGCAGAAGAGATCAGACATATGTGCGCCCTGACAGCCGTGGCCGGTCATCCCCACGCCGCCTACCTGACCTACCTCGGACTCTATTCACTCCAGCATCGCGGACAGGAAGCGGCCGGGATCGTATCCGCCGATGGCAGGGAGAGCCACATCCACAAGGCTCTCGGTCTCGTGAATGACGTCTTCCAGCCTGAGCGACTTGAAGAACTCGAGGGACATCTCGCCATCGGCCATACCCGCTATTCCACCACCGGTTCTCTGACCGTTCGCAACACGCAGCCGATCAGGGTCGACTACAAGGGAGGCACCCTCTCCCTGGCCCATAACGGCAATCTGACCAACACTCCGCAGCTCCGGGCCCGGATGGAGGAGGAAGGATCGATCTTCCAGACGACCATGGACTCGGAGATCTTCCTGCATCTGGTAGCCCGATCGAGGAAGCCGTCCCTCGAGGAGAAGATCGAGGAGGCCGTCAACCAGGTGGAAGGGGCCTACAGCCTGCTCTTCCTCTCGGAGGATACTCTTATCGCCCTCCGCGATCCGAACGGGATCAGGCCGCTCTGCCTGGGGCAGTACGAGGGCGCCCATGTCATCGCGAGTGAGACCTGCGCCTTCGATATCATGGGCGGGGAGTTTGTGCGCGATATCGAGCCGGGTGAGATGGTGATCATCCGCGACGGC
>JALGWK010000346.1 GCA_025774205.1 bacterium | reverse complement strand
CCGACCGCCACTGCGACTGTGGAGAGATACCGGATGGCCGGCCGAACCCGGGAGGCAGCAACCAGGGCCATATATACGATCTCCTCACTTTGGATGACGAGCAGGCGGCGCGGCTCACCTCGACCACACCTCGCCGCTGATATGGAGAATAGACCACCTCTTCCATTCCCGGTCAAGAGGTTGCTGGCGTTTTCGTGTAGATGCCGTACATGTTATCATGGACTTCTGGATGATGATGTGAGCCCCGGGCTAATTATCACCTGTCAGACCTTCGGGGAGGGCGCACCGTTGCAATGTCCTATCCCCCAAAGGAGGAGTGCAATAGGTAATACACTGGTGAGGGCGATTATGGTACTGACGATCTGCGCCGGTTTGACGCTTATAGGATCTCAAGGTTGTGACATCTTCGAATGCACCGAGTCAGGCGGCTCGACCGCCCGGGCTGATGCGGAGTTTTCGATGCTCGCACCTTACACGAACGTGAGCGAGATGGCCCCTATCAATGAAGCTTATGACGAAGTCGGAAATTCGCCGTGGGGATTCACGCACAACGGTGTGGATTTCTTCGCCATCGGTGGCCAGGCAACGTTTCAGGCCGTTTGTCCTGGTGAGATTGTTCAGGTCAACCTGTGGCTGAACCCGGGAAACAGTCGATGGCAGGTCAATGTCACCATTCGCTACAACAACAGATTCTCTGTGGAGTATGCGTTCGAGCCTACGCCTGCCGATCAAGCCGGCGGTCAGGCGCAGCTCGCGGCCATCAATGTGGCAGAGGGCCAGACGGTTGCAGCCGGTGATACGCTCGGCGTGCTGATCGCCGGTGACAACAGATCGCACGTCGACTTCAGTCTCAGGGACAATAACAACTTTATTTGTCCAGAGCCGCATTTCACAGCGGCGGCCACCATCGAGATTCTGGGTCTGGTTCGGCAACAGTGGCCAGGCGCGAGCATCTGCTACTGAACTGAAAACGTTGTATAAAAGGGGTCACTCCTGAATGGCTGTCGTTCGCCAATATTCCAGCCGGCCGCGGCGAGAATCAGTGTCTGAAGAAGTAGTTGAATCGGAGCAGAAAGGTGCTCGCCCCCACATTGGCCGGTTCTCTGTTAACGATCCAGTAGTCGGACCAGGCACCCAGGTCGATCATCTGGAACTGGAGCATCCCTGAGATCACCCTGCCCCCGGAGAGTTGACCCTGAGCACCAATACCGAGGGAAAGGCACGGAATCCCCTCGTCGAAACTCTCTTCGTAAGCGTTGTAGATCCCCGTATCGTCATCAACTTCACTGGCCATCACATAGAGCAGCGAGGCACTCAGCTGACCGAACAGTGTAAGTCCCTCATTAAGAGAGTAGTCGATCTCCCCCACGGCCCGAATGGCCAGGGCCGGACCGGCCGAGCCGGATCCCTTGTAGATGCCGACTTCGTAGTCGTACCCGCCGATGAGCAGTGAGGCCCCTCCGCCCGCATAGATGGAGAATCCCTCTCTGTCGGCAACCTTCCACAGCATGTCCCCTGCTACGCCGTACAGGCTGAAGGTCTCCCATGAATTGAGGGTGCCAAGGCCGGATGTGTACTCGGAGAAGTGCGTCCCGATCGATCGATACTCGACTCCGACCGAGACCTTCTTCTCCCCGCTCTCCTGGGCAATCGCCGGTACAACTGTTACGGTCATCAGCAGGGCGACCAGAGCCGGGTGGAGCAGCACTCTTCCAGGTGTTCTCATGGACATCGTATACTCCATCCCCTTCTCGGAAGTGCCGCGAGGCACCGGCAGAGTTCCATTACAGATTATGGTCGGTGATGTATTCCGTCAGGGCCTGTTGTACATCCAGGTCTTGCCAACCCATCCACTGGAACTCAATCCCCACCTCATACTTGTCTTTCTTCTCCTGCCTGCTGCACCAGACAGCCTTCCCCACAGCTATGATCGGGGAGGGGAAGACGGGTGCTTCCAGTTCGATAGCCAGGATGGTTCCCTCGGGAATTTCCTCGTCAGATTCAAAACGGATTCCCCCGCTACTGATGTCGACAGTAGTACCTCTGAGGAGTTCCTCTTTGGCCTCTTCGGAGCTTATCGGCCTGTAAGCCAGGTCCCATATTTCACCGAGTCGCGGAAAATTTCGTTTGTCTTCCATTATGTTGTCTCCCTGACTGGAGAAGATACCTTTCGCATTGTCCGGTCACCTCCGTCTGCGAAATATCTTATCGGTTATTTCATGCCAGGTCGAGTTGTCACTTGGAGTAGGTTTTTACATGAGGCATTAGGGTTGTACCCCTGAATTTCCGATCAGGCTCCTGGAGCCGGCAGGCCCGGGTGATCCGGCAGACGCGGCTGACACAGTTGAATAGTTTATAACTTTCTTAAATTATAATATTTCGGGTTGCATAGTCCGAAATACCCCGCCATGTTGGGAGCGAAGGGATTCCTTCTGCCCTGTGATCCCTTCCGCCTACCCGCCTGAAAAAGGACTGTACCATGCCCCGGAACGATCGTTCCTCCACC
>JALGWK010000345.1 GCA_025774205.1 bacterium | reverse complement strand
CGACTTCTCCACTGGTCCAGACCGCCCAGACCGCCTCGCAATGATCGATCACATGGAGCCATTCCCGGGTTTGAAGACCGTCACCGTAGACCGGCAGGGGCTGGCCCTCCACGATGTTGGTTATCATGAGCGGGATGAGTTTCTCCGGGAACTGCCATGGACCGTAGTTGTTGGAGGCGCGGGTGATGAGGGCGGGGACGCCCCAGGTATGGACGGCGGCGTTCACCAGCAGGTCGGCCGAGGCTTTGCTGGCGGCGTAGGGACTTGAGGGATTGAGGTGGTCGGTCTCGGAGAACCGGATGTCGGCCGGGGCCGAACCGTACACTTCATCGGTCCCGATCTGCAGGAAGCGGGGGATCTCGAGTTCACGCACCAGGTCGAGCAGGACCTGGACCCCGGTCACGTTGCTGTGGAGGAAGGGCGTGGCTGATTCGAGGCTGCGGTCGACGTGCGACTCGGCGGCGAAATTGATTACCCCCTCGGCGCCGTCGAGGATGCCGCGCATGGCTTCGGCGTCCGCGATATCGGCCCTCTCGAACCGGACCCGGTCGAGGACCCCTTCCAGGTTGGCCAGGTTCCCGGCGTAGGTGAGCAGGTCGACCACGACCAGGTCGTGGTCAGGATGTTCCTCGCAGAGCCAGTGAACGAAGTTCGAGCCGATGAAACCGGCCCCGCCCGTGATGACCAGATGTGACATCGGTTCCCCGTCCTTGATTTCAGTCCCTGACCGTGCCGGTCTCAGCTACCAGTTCGGTCGCCCTCTTCAGGGACTCGAACGTGCCGGCATCGGTCCACCAGCCTTCGAGGACACTGTACTCCATCGTCCCCTGGTCGATGTAGTAGTTGTTCACGTCGGTGATCTCGAGCTCGTTCCGCGCCGAGGGCTCCAGCCCGTCGATCACATCCCAGACCTGATGATCGTAGCAGTAGATCCCGGTGACCGAATAGGAGGAGGGGGGATCGGCCGGCTTCTCGATGATCTCCACGATCTTCTCATCCTCGAACCTCGGGACGCCGAACCGCTCAGGATCATCGACCTCCTTCAGGAGGATCCTGGCGCCCCGCTCCTGGCCGGAGAACGCCTCGGCGTGTTCCCGGATGCTGTTCTGGAAGATGTTGTCACCGAGTATTACCACGACTTTATCTTTATCCACGAACTCACGGCAGAGTCCCAGCGCCTCGGCGATGCCGCCCTCACCTTCCTGGTAGGTGTAGTTCAGGTGGGAGAGACCGAAGTCGCGACCGTTCTGCAGAAGCTTGAGGAAGTCGCCCGCGTTGTTACCGCCGGTCACGAGCATGATCTCTTCGATGCCGGCGTCCACGAGGGATTCGATCGGGTAGTAGACCATCGGTTTGCGGTAAACCGGCAGGAGATGCTTGTTGGTCACCCTGGTGAGCGGACTGAGACGGGTACCGAGACCACCGGCCAGAACGACACCTTTCATCGTGTCCTCACTTCCTCTGTTCGGTCACCGAAGGTACCGCTGATCGTCCTACAGATTGAACCAGTAGGTGAACTTCATCAGCAGCGCGCGGTCGCTCAGGGGGAGACGACCGTACCGTTCATAATATTCCCAGTTCCCGATATCGTCGTCACGAATCTCGTTGTAGACCAGATAAAGAACGCTCTTGGCGTTCAGGAACCATGAGAGTACGGCGTTGAGGGTGTTCGCGTTCTCATCCCGCTCACCCGCCTCGGTCGTAGTGTAGAAGCGGTACTGGTTGTATACCTTCAGGGCCAGGCTCGAGGAGAAATAATAGGAGGCGCGGGCCACCAGCAGGTTCTTGGTCTCGTCCAGGTCGCCGTTCGAGTGGTACTCCCTGATGTGTGTGAGACCGATGTTACCGGAGAACCGGGCGCTGGCCTGGAAACTGAAGCCGCCCTTCACGCTTAAATCCCTGCCCCAGTAAAGGTCGCTGTAGTCGAGAAAATCGCCCCAGTTGACCGAAGCGTCGAAGGAGTAGTCGAGGCTCCGGTCGGTGTTGAACCTGACACTGAAGTCCTGGCCGTCGTAGGGTCTGGCGGTGGGGTCGGTGTTCCA
This sequence comes from bacterium, assembly GCA_025774205.1. Taxonomy (GTDB): domain Bacteria; phylum Blakebacterota; class Blakebacteria; order Blakebacterales; family Blakebacteraceae; genus Blakebacterum. The sequence goes on along the minus strand of JALGWK010000345.1, from coordinate 485 downwards.
GGGTTCGGCGGCGAATATGTCCTTCCACATGGTGTGGTTATGACCGGCGCTGGCGTTCAGCTCCATGTAGTTCATGCCCTGGAGCTTGAATTCGGCCCGGTAGCGGCCATGGGTGTAATCACCCGCGAAGTTGCGTGAGGCCTCGGCGCTCCCCTTGAATTCCAGCCGCCGGACTCCGTATTTCTCCGGCCGGGGCTTCCAGCCGAAGTTCACCTTCCCCCGACGACGGTCGACTTGCGTCATGAAGCCGATCTGATCGACTTTGAAATCGGGACCGAGGTAGTTGAACTCCACTCCGTACTCCCACAGGTCGGAGCGCAGCCCGGCCTTGATCTGACCGGCCCAGTCATTGCCGGACCCGTTGTGGTTGATGCTGTGGGCGAGCATGGTGGTGATGGAGTGGTTGTCCTGGAAGCGCAGGTTGAGGTCGAGTCCGAGCGCGCGCTGGTAGGGGCTGGCGTCGAGAGCAGTGCGTGAAGTGTCTG
>JALGWK010000344.1 GCA_025774205.1 bacterium | reverse complement strand
TACAGCGGTCTGGGCAGTGAGGCTCTGGTCGTCCAGCTGTCCAGATCAGGATCATACATTTCCACCAGATCGAGATTCTCAGAAGCCCGGCTGTCTCTTCCGCCAACTACATACAACTTCCGATCAACAACGGTTCCGGAAAAATCCCGTCTCGATGAAGGCAGTGAACTTCCATACGTCCAGAGGTCAATCGAGGGATCATACATATGGAGCCGTACTGGGCTGTTATATCTCTCCCGCTCAACGACATAGAGTTTACCATCAATAACCCCTGCCACACCGGCCGCAAAGTACTCCGGTGCGCTGGCGCCTGTCTCCCAGGTATTCGAGGCTGGTTCGTAGATCTCCAGGACTGACGTACTGTAGTAGTAGTTGATGCCATACGGTGAGAGAACGTCTCCGCCGGCAATGAAAAGCCTGTCACCGATCACACCTGCCGCAGCAGATACTCTTGGAAAGGGGGTAATCGGATTCACTCTTCGGAGGGTTACCCGCCTGAAAGTTGATCTGTCAGGTTCAACGGTTATCGTATCACTGACTGCCAGAAATCCGGGGACACTGATATCATAGGTGTAGAATCCGGCCACCAGATCATCAAACCGGGCATACCCATTTGAACTTGTTGTCCTCTGAAGATCGCCCGGGTTCAGGTCGACCGTAGCTCCTTCTATCGCATAACCGATCGTGTTCTCGACGACAATTCTCAGCGGCACCGATGTGCGCTCCAGTTGAACCGTTTCCCTCGTGATCGAACCGGTTTCAACCGCCACGGTAACCGATGTATCCCCGAAATAGATGGCTGATATCTGTATCTGGTAGGAACCCTCATCCAGATCACTGAAAACCGCGACTCCCTCGCTGTTGGCTGTCCGGTTTACCTCAGGAGATGTAAGTGAAACCCGAGCCCCGGGGATGGCATTCTGATAGCGGTCCACAACCTTGATTTCAATTGAAATATCTTCAGAATCCGTTACACCACATGCATTCAGAACACACAATAACAGAACGGTCAAAATGAACCGATAATTCGACTTCATCGAAATCCCCTCTATCGGCTTACAATATTTCAATCTCATATCGCTCAGAATACGTCGTACTGCTAATGCCGGTATTGTAGCAGCCCTTGTCCGGGGAGTAACACCCTTAAATCAAACCCGCTCCGCGAATCCATATATGGCGCAGAGCCGGGTGCTGCCTCCAGTTCAAATTCATTGACGGTGGAAGCCATGGTGCCGAAGCGGGTATTCTGCGTGAAGAGGGTTTCCAACCCCGGGAGACATCATGACACAACGGAGATCGTTCCTGAAAGGGCTGGCGGGCATGGTGCCCGCCGGAGTCGCGTTACCGTTTCAGACCGGCTGCAGTGGCAGTGGAGACATACCGGCCGCTGGCCGGGAGTATTTCGAGGAAATCGGGATGCGACCGTTCATCAACGCTGCGGCGGCATATTCTATTCTCGGCGGCCGCAATATGTGGCCGGCTGTCATCGAAGCGATGGACTACGCCAGGGCGCAGAACGTAAATATGGATGAGCTGCATGTCAGGGTCGGAGAACGGATCGCGTCGCTGATCGGCTGCGAAGCGGCCCTGGTATCGTCCGGTGCCTGCTCCGCCATGACCCTCGGCACCGCCGCCGTGCTGACCGGAACGAACGAGGAACTCATCCGCCGGATTCCTGACCTGACCGGCATGAAGGATGAGGTGATCGTCCAGGCCTCACATCGCTTCGTATACGATCATGCCGTGCGGAACTGCGGTGTCCGCCTGGTGGAGGTGGAAACGGTCAGGGATGTCGAGCGCGCCATCAACGAGCGTACGGCCATGATGTTCTTCGTCTATCTCTATGACAATCGCGGACAGATCAGGGCGGAGGAATTCGCCAGCCTGGGGAAGCAGCATGGCATCCCGAGTCTAGTCGATGGCTCGAATGTCCTTCCACCGGTGGAAATCCTGTCCGGGCTGCTCGACATGGGCTTCGACCTGGCCGCCTTCTCCGGCGGGAAAGGTCTCCGCGGCCCCTACAGCAGCGGTCTCCTGCTCGGGCGGAAAGACCTCATCGAGGCCGCGCGTCTGAACAACTCCCCCAATTCCGACACCATCGGCCGCGGCATGAAGGTGAGCAAGGAAGAGGTCCTGGGGGTCATGGTGGCGGTGGAGTTCAGTCTCACCTATGACTATGCAGTGGAATATGAGCGGGAGGGACGGTTGGTGAGCACCATCGCCGACGGGGCCGCTTCGATTCCGGGCATCACGACCGAGGTGATTCAGGCGGAGAGTGAGAGCGGCCGACCGCACCTCCGCGTCTACTGGGACGCGACCGCGAAGGGACTGACGGTCGCAGAGGCGAAAAGGCAGATGAGGGAAGGCGATCCCTCCATCGAGACATGCGCCCTCGAACTCTCCGACGGAGAGTTCGAGATCGGGACCGCCATGCTGAAAGAGCATGAGATAGACACCCTGGTCAGAAGGATGCAGGAGGTCCTGTCATAGGGGGTTGAACCGGAGGCGCAACCGCTACGGGGACCTCCT
>JALGWK010000343.1 GCA_025774205.1 bacterium | reverse complement strand
CGGCCTGGCAGGGCGTGGCACCACTGCCTCTCGTCCAGCAGCTGCCCGATTACGGCCACCCCCTGGTGAGGGAGACCGAGATCAGGATCGCTTACGACGACGAATTCCTCTACGTGGCCGGCATGATGCTCGACGACCAGGCCGACATCCTCGGACCGTCGCTCAAACGGGACATGCTTTCCCCGAACAACGACTACGTCGGGATTGTTCTCGACAGCTTCAATGACAACGAGAATGGCCTGGCCTTCTTCACCACGCCGAGCGGCATCCGGCTCGACATGACCATCTCCAACGACGCCCAGCCGACCACTCCCGACGCGATGCCCTTCAACGACAGTTGGGATACCTTCTGGGACGTGGCAGTGGTCCGGGACGATCGGGGGTGGTACGCGGAATTCCGGATCCCCTTCACCAGCCTGCGGTTCCAGGTTGACGACGGACGGGTCGTGATGGGCTTCATCACCTGGCGCTACAGTGCCCGCCGGGGCGAGGTCGACATCTTCCCCGATTTCGAGGCCTCGTGGGGCGGACTCAGCGGCTTCAAGGTTTCCCGCGGCGCCGACATTCTCTTCGAGGGGATCGAGAGCCGCCGCTCCTCCTATCTCACGCCATATCTGCTGGGCGGCGCGGGATTCAGCAACGACCTGAACGATGCCGAGACCGAGTACGTCAGGGAGGAGAACCGGATCGGCGAGATCGGTCTCGACTTCAAGTACAGCCTGACCAGCAACCTCACCCTCGATCTGACCTACAATACCGACTTCGCCCAGGTAGAGGCGGATGACCAGCAGGTGAACCTGACCCGCTTCTCCCTCTTCTTCCCCGAGAAACGCCGTTTCTTCCAGGAGCGCTCGAATGTGTTCGAGGTCTCTCTCGGGGGCCCCAACCGCCTCTTCCACAGCCGCCGGATCGGTCTCCACGAGGGTAGCCAGATCCCCATTCTGGGGGGAGTCAGGATGGTGGGCCGGGTCGGAGACTGGGATGTCGGGGTGATCGATATGCAGACCGAAGAGGATCCGAGGGGGGAGCTTCCCTCAGAGAACTTCGGGGTGGTGCGTCTCCGCCGCCAGGTCTTCAACCCCAACTCCAACATCGGGGCGATCGTCACCAGCCGGTACGGCCGGGATGGATCATGGAACTTCCTCTACGGCCTCGACGGCATCTTCCGGCTGCGGGGGGAGGACTACCTGACCATGGTCTGGGCGCAGTCATTCGCGGAGGGAGCGTCGAATCGTGCGGGCTCTTTCGATCCCTCCCGGTTCAGGATCAATCTCGAACGGCGGACGATCGACCGGTTTTTCTACAGCCTGAGTGTCTCCGGGGCGGGGGAGGCGTTCGATCCGGGTGTCGGTTGGCGGATTCACCTTCCTGCGCAACGCCGACCGAACGGTCGAGTCGGCGGAGTTCGAAGTCGCCAGCGCCGTCACCTTCAACAACCTCACTACCATCGTCGTGGCGCTGAAGGCGTATCGGGAGGGTCTGACTGAAGAGTTCGAACTGGATAACGACGCGGTCGTACCGGTCGGAGACCACACCTTCCTGGGCGTTGAAGCGATCTACGAGCCGGGGGGAGGGCGATTGATCGATGCCGGACTGGTGCTTCAGGCCGGGGAGTTCTACGACGGTTCGCGAACTTCAACGGTTTCTTCCAGGTCAACCGGGTGTCATTCCCCGACCGGGATCAGGACTACCTTGCCCTGATAAGCAGACTGAAGGCAGAGGTGACCCTCACCACGAGCTTCTCGGCCTTCGCGTTCATCCAGTACAACGGCGCCGTTGACACGGTCACGGGTAATATCCGTATCAGGTTCAATCCACGCGAGGGGACCGACTTCTATCTGGTCTACAACGAGGGGATCAACACCGACCGCCTGCGGGAGATCCCGAACCTGCCCTACCACAGCGATCGCACGATCATGCTGAAATACGCCTCTACCTTCATCTTCTGATCCACGCGTTCAGGATAGAGATGAAGTGGATGAAGTGATTGCCAGAACTCCTTCGTTTATGGTATAATAACCGGCTTTTCATAATTCCAGACCTCACCGAGAGGGACGGGAGAGATATGCCGCCTGAAACAGAAACATTCCTCATTGAGCTGGCTCGTGCCGCTCAGCGAGTTGGAATGTACCCTCCCGGTCACCCGGTGGTCGCCGAGATAGTGGCTTCAACCCGGGAGCACCTGGCGGCGGTGCTGGCTTCTTCTCCCACGTTTACCATCGATGTCTCACGGGACCACCTCACCATCGGGGAGACCAGCACCAGTCCCGATAACACCCTGTTCAACTCCCTCTCCCGTCGGCTCTACCGGCATCTTATTTACGGACTGACATTCCGGCAGGGGGTCGAACCGAATGAACTCCAGGATTTCATAGCCGCCATCGCGGTCAAACCGGGCAATCAGGCCGAATCCCTGGGGGCGGCTCACATCACGATCGAGGTAATCCCCTTCAGTTCCCTCAGCATCGCCGAAGGAGACACAGAAGAAGGAACTGTTTTTACCGGAGCGTCGAAAGTAGCCGGCGTTTCAGGCGGATTGTCGGGAGAAGCCGGCGTTTCATCCGGATCGTCGGGAGAAGCCGGCGTTTCAGCCGGAACGTCGGAAGAAGCCGGCGTTTCAGCCGGATCGTCGGAAGGAGCCGGCGTTTCAGCCGGATCGTCGGAAGGAGCCGGCGTTTCAGCCGGAACGTCGGAAGAAGCCGGCGTTTCCGCCGGATCGTCGGATGAAGCCGGCGTTTCCGCCGGATCGTCGGAAGAAGCCGGTGTTTTCGCCGGATCGTCGGAAGAAGCCGGCGTTGTCACCGGTTCCCCAGGGACCGACGAAGTCCTGCATCAGGCCCGGCAACAGCTCTCAGGTCTCAACCTGACGAAGCTGAAGGAAGTTCTGCACAATTCCGATCCGACCGATCCGGCCGCTCTCCACGAGGGGATCTCTCAGATGATCGTGGGGATGACGCCGCAAACCATGCGAAGCCTTGTCAAACAACTGCCGGAATCGTACCGGCAGAGCGCCGCTGAAGGGTCCATCGAGGGTACCGTTCGTGAGATCATGGAAGCTGCCGATTCCGGATCAAACGATGGTGCTTCAAGCGCGCTGCTGCGTCTGATGACCAAACTCGCCCTGTTCACCGAGGACACGGAGACACCTGTCAGCTCAGGGGATGATCAACAGCTGGTGGCTCTCCTCCAGCGCCTGGGAGCGGGCTGGAATGTCGAGAATCCGAATCCGACGGACTACGATGAAGACCTGCGCAAGTTCAACCGGACGGCCGAGCAGCTGACGGCGGATCTGAAATGGTCTGAGGAGCGGGACGCCGAACGGATCCTGCAGATCAGTCTCGAGATCGACGAGGCGGCTCCACCGACCCTGAAAGCCACCGCGGACATGATCTCCAGCGGTCAAACAGGAAGTTTGATGGACCTTCTGGAGAACGCGCCCGCACGGGTTGCGGCAACTGAGAACCTCTGGCACCGGGTCGACCGGAAAGATACCGTCGTCAATGTTCTGGATTACCAGCCGGTCGACTACTCTACTCTCGACCGTGTCATTACGCGCATCTGGGACGACGCGGCGGGACCGATGCTCGACCGCATGCTTGATTCGGATTCGCGCATGGAGCGCATCAGCCTTCTGGAAAGGCTGGAACGACTCGGCCCGGACATAGGACCGGCGATCGTGGAGCGGCTGGATGACGGACCGTGGTACCACCTGCGCAACCTGCTCCATCTGCTGGGCCGACTGGAGGTCCTGCCCGACGACTTCACACCGTGGGAATTCCTCGACCATACCGATCTCCGCGTCAGACGAGAGGCCTTCGCGATCGCGCTGGGCCGGGATGCGTTCCGGAGTCAGGCTCTTCACCAGGCCCTGAACGATGGCGACTCGCTGGTGATCGAACAGGCTCTCAACAGCATACAGGGCCGGTGCCCGAAAGAGCTGATCCCGTATCTGATCGCGATGATCCAGGATCCCGACTCTCTGATAAAAATAAAGACCGCCTGTATCCGTACCCTGGCCTCATCAGGTGACCTCGAGGCATTTGAGGTGCTCCTGGGTCTGGTCTGGCAGCGCAAGTGGATAATCCTGAATTCGCTGGCGCCGAAATCGGCGACCATGATGGCCGCCCTGTCGGCTCTCGCCAACCACTGGCAACAGGAACCGCGCGCGATCAAGGCTGTGCAGAGCGCTTTGCGATCACCTGATCCGCAGATCCAGACTGTCGCCCGCTCCACAGGTGCCGGATCATGAATCCCCCGGTTGAATTCCTGACCAGGCTGGCGCGAGCTATTACCTCTTTCTCGCTCTACCGTGCCGGACACCCTGCCCGCGAGAGCGCACTGGACGAGGCCACGGAGACTCTGACTACTCTCCTTGCTTCCGATCCCGAGCCGGTATTCACCTTCCTCGAAGACGATGTCATCTACCAGGATCGCCCGCTCTCCGAACTACGGAATCTGCCCCTGAGTCGCCACCTGACCAGGCGCCGCATCCAGCGGATCGAGATCAGTACCGGTCTGACCCGGGAGGAATTCCGGAGCTTCCTCGAAGAGACCTCAAACCAGCTGAGCCGCTCCACCGATACGCTGGTTGCGGACCCGACCCGGTTCCCGCATATCCGTTTCGGGAGCCTTGAACAGGGCGATGAGGGAAAGGATCAGGACCTTCCCTTCGATCTGAAGGGAGAAGTCGAAAAGGTCGATTTCCTCCATGAGGAGGTGGCCATCAAGGGGCGTGTATCAACTGCCCTGGCACGGGCAGTTGTGCAGACTCTCTCCACCGCCATGCGCTACGGCCGGAATTTGATGGTGCCGCTGGTGTCATTGAAGGATGTGGATCAGTACAGCACGGTGCATTCGATGAACACCTCGATGCTGGCAATGGCGGTGGGGGAATACTTCCGCCTGCCCAAACAGCAGATCCGTGTCATCGGTGAAGCTGCCCTGCTGCACGATATGGGCAAGGTCACCATCCCTTACGAGATCCTCAACAAACCCGGGCCTCTGGATGAAAAGGAATGGGAGATAATCAGGCAGCATCCGGAAGAGGGTGCCCGTATCCTGCTGCGTTCCCCCGAGAATCTGGAGCTGGCCGCAATCGCGGCCTATGAGCACCATGTCAAATGGAACGGCGAGGGTTACCCCTCGCTGCATTACAAACGCAGGCCCCACCGGCTCGCGCAGATCACCCATATCTGCGATACCTTTGATGCCATGCGCACGCAGCGCCCCTTCCAGGATCCGATACCGATTGAGAAGATCTTTGAAACCCTGGTGGCGGGAGCCGGGACCGAATACCATCCCGACCTGGTCCGGATATTCAT
>JALGWK010000342.1 GCA_025774205.1 bacterium | reverse complement strand
GCTCGAGGCAAGCACAGAGACCCACAAACCGGCACGGCCCATGAAGTTTTTCAAGGATAAGGATGGCTGTGGATGGCTGTGTGACAAAGACGTCGACCCGGACTCTGATTTCGCTGCTCAGGGATGTTGGTCGTGTGATGAGATGGCATTCCCCATGGGTGGTCGTTAATTACGCTGCTCTGTACGGGCGTCAGTGACAATCCCGGAGGTGTCGCTGCCCGACCCGCCAGCCGGGCTCGGGTTCCGGACGACGGAAGAGGTGGAGAAGATCGCTCCGGAGACTGAAATCGGATTCGGTCAGTCAGGTGATGGAGTGATCACAGACTGTTTTCCATCGAAGGGGCGCCAGCTTTGCCGGCGCCCCTGTTTGTGTGTAGAATTGATGCCGATCCGCCGCAACGCTTCGATGTTAGACTGCAAAGCAGGCAGATGGACACTATTCCACCCGACATAACGCTCGAATGGAACCTCCGTGATGGCACACCCATTCGGATTCGCCCGGTCGTACCTGACGACAAGCCATTTTTTACCGAAGCCTTTGAGCAATTATCAGCACAGTCGCGGTATCTGCGATTCATGCGACCCGTTCCTGCACTGCATAACAGTGACCTCCGATTTTTAACTGAAATCGATTACATGGAGCACATGGCCTGGGGTGCCCTCAGCAGGACACCGACAGGTGATAAGGGGATAGGGGTTGCGAGATATGTACGCCATCCCGGGAATCCCCGGTGTGCAGAGGCAGCGGTCACCATCATCGACGAGTTCCAGCATCGTGGTGTCGGCACACTACTCATCGGTGCGCTTTACTGGTCCGCCCTGAGGAGTGGTATCGAGTCTTTCGAAGGCTATATCCTCACTGAGAATGAGCATATGATGAGGCTTCTGCAGGTAATGAACGCCAGACTGACATTTGAACGGTACGGAGCCGTTCACGCCAGAGTATCTGTCGTGAAGGATCCGATGACCCTGCCGGATACCCACATTGGTCGAATTCTGAAGCAGGTTGTCAAAGCCCTGTCCGATCATTCATCAGAGGCCTTCCTGCTGTGATCAGGCAGTGAGTGATCAGGCAAGCGGGCAAGAAGGTGCTTGACTAAAGACAATTAGTCAATAGTATACTAGTCACTAGATATGACACGTGTCCGGAATCAGCGACTGATACTGCCTGCAACAGGCATTTCGCCGGGAGCGGGGATTCGTTGTGGATAGACGAGGACGAGACAGGGACGAGATGAGGAGAAAAAATCTTGAAGGTTTCTAAAGACGGTGGTCGGGGCGGCGGCGGAGGTAAAGGCGGCGGCAGCGGTAAAGGCGGGCGGCGGCAGTGGTCAGGGCGGCGGCAGTGGTCAGGGCGGCGGCAGTGGTCAGGGCGGCGGCAGTGGTCAGGGCGGCGGCAGTGGTCAGGGCGGCGGCGGTGGTCGGGGCGGCGGCGGTGGTCGAGGCGGAGGCGGTGGTCGAGGTGGAGGCGGTGGTCGAGGTGGAGGCGGTGGTCGAGGCGGAGGCGGCGGTCGTGGCGGAGGTCGCAGGCGGCGAGTAATGAGCTTCCTGCAACCCTGCCTGCTCACACTGCTTCAGCGCGGGGAAGACCACGGCTACAACCTCTTGAGCGGGTTGGAGGAGTTCGGCTTCGATCAGGATAACCTGGATCCGAGTCTCATATATCGCGCCCTGAAGGAGATGGAGGCGGATGGCCTGGTCTCCTCTCAATGGGGGGAAGAAAGTCTCGGCCCCCGGCGGCGTGTATACGGAATAACCGAAGAAGGGCATCAGGCGCTTGATTTCTGGATCAAGGATCTGAGTCGAACTCGCGACGAGATCGAAAAGCTTCTGGCAGCTCACGACAAGGGGCTGTCTGAGGATAAAACAGAAGAGTGACCAGAGGAGGTACATTCGATGCCAGGTGGAGATAGAACAGGACCCGAAGGTCGTGGAGAGAGGACCGGTCGCCGTGCCGGTTACTGCGAAGATAACGATGCACCGGGGTACACCAATCCGGGTCCTCGCAGGGGCCTGGGTAGGGGATTGGGCCGCAGTTTCGGTCGTGGCGGCGGTCGTGGATTCGGTGGAGGACGAGGCCGGGGATTCAGATTCTGGAACAGGGGTGAAGATCCCCGGTAATTGATACCCCATCACAATCAACATGACGGTGAGAACAACATGAAAATAGCAATTTCAGCTTCATCCCCTGACCTGAAGGCGGAGATCGATCCGCGGTTCGGCCGGGCTGCCTGCTTTATCGTCGTTGATGACGAGAGCCAGGAATGGGAGGCTTATGATAATCCTGCCCGCGATGCCTCCGGCGGTGCCGGTGTGCAGGCAGCACGTTTCATTGCCGAGAAGGGGGCCGAGGTCGCTATCAGCGGAGCCTTCGGTCCGAACGCCTATGAGATAATGGTCGCGACCGGATTGAAGATGTTCGTATTCCGGAACACCGGATCATTGCAGGTGAGCGAAGTGTTGAGCCGCTATCGGGATGGAGATCTCGATCCGGTTACGGGCCCCAGCGGTCCGGGACGTCACGGCAAGTAATCAGGTCCCCGGGGACACGTGATGCGGATAGCTGTTGCCAGCGGCAAGGGCGGCACGGGAAAGACCACCGTCTCAACCGGTCTGGCTCTCAGCCTGGCCGGTGATAATGGTGCCGGGAGGCATGATCATTCGCAGAGCAGGTCCCGCCTCCTCTTTATCGACTGTGACGTTGAAGCACCCAACGCGCACCTCTTCCTGAATCCCGATTTCCAGGTACGGATCGAAACAGGGCCGTCAGTACCCCAGGTTGACGGGGACGCCTGTACGTACTGCGGGCGCTGTGCCGAGGTGTGTGAGTTCAATGCCATCGCGGTCGTGGAAGAGCAGGTGCTCACATTCCCCCATCTCTGTCATGGGTGCGGCAGTTGCGCGCTGAACTGCCCTGAGGATGCTATCAGTGAGGTTCCCCGGGCAATAGGTCTGCTGGAGGCCGGTCCCACGCCGTACGGTCTTTATTTCACCCGTGGTATCATGAATGTGGGTGAGGCAATGGCCGTGCCCATCATCCGGGAGCTGAAGAAGTGGGATGTTGGTCCGGGACGGGAAGAGGATCGGGAGGGGATGGATTCCGACTACTGGGAGAACGTGATCATCGATGTCCCGCCCGGTACAACCTGTCCCGTGGTGGAGGCTTTACAGGGAGTCGATTTCGCGCTCCTGGTCGCCGAACCGACTCCCTTCGGGCTCCACGATCTCCGCCTGATGGTCGAAGTGGTATCCGCCATGAACATACCTGCCGGCGTGGTGCTGAACCGTGACGGCACCGGGTATGAAGACCTGGAACAGTTCTGTGAGGACGCGGATCTTCCAGTGATGCTTCATATCCCGCTCGATCGCCGGATAGCCGAAGGACTTGCCCGCCGGGAACCGCTGACCACCATCTATCCGGAATATCAGGATCGGATGCGTGAGATGTATGAGAGCATCGTGAAGATGGTGGGGAGGGATCTCCGGTGAGGGAACTGGTCTTGCTGAGCGGCAAGGGCGGCACTGGCAAGACCAGTCTGGCAGCTTCCTTCGCCCACCTGGCTGCAGAAGGAAAGATTCCGGTCAGGGCCGTCATCGTTGATGCCGATGTGGATGCCTCCAACCTCGAACTCGTTCTGGCACCCGTCCTGTTGGAGGATCGCGCATTCGAGGGGGGTAAAGTCGCGGTCATTGATCAGGACCGGTGCACGGGATGCATGGAATGTGTGGAGATATGCCGGTTCGAAGCCCTCCACCCGTCACCCGACTCCCCTGATCTGGTAATGGTGGACCCCATATCGTGTGAGGGATGTGCCGCGTGCATGCACATCTGCCCGGAAAAAGCCAT
>JALGWK010000341.1 GCA_025774205.1 bacterium | reverse complement strand
TCGGCCCTCCTTATCGACGGCGGTTTCACCGCCCGGCAACTCACCCTCCGCCTGGCGGCCGTCGACCACGATCCCTCAGCCGTCGACGCGATCGTGATCACCCACGAACATTCCGATCACATCTGCGGGATCCCGGTCTTCACCCGTCGCAACCCGGCCCGGGTCCATGCCAATGAAGCCACCGCGACCGCCGTTCCGGCGCTTCGGGAAACGGACTCCTTTGAACCGTTCGTCACCGGTGAATCGTTCGAAGTGGGAGACATTACGGTCCTCCCCTTCCACGTCTCACACGACGCCGCGGAACCGGTCGGTTTCCTCTTCGAGGCTGAGGGTGTGAAGATCGGCTACGCGACCGATCTCGGGCAGGCCGATTCCGACGTGGTGGAGAGACTCACCGGCTGCGAGATCGTGGTCCTGGAGGCGAACCACGACCGGAACATGCTCTTCACCGGACCGTATCCGCCAATCACCAAGCGGCGGATCGACTCCGGTGAAGGACACCTGAGCAACGAGGCCGCCGCCGAGGCCCTGATCGGGATCATCTCCGATGTCACCCGGGAAGTCGTACTGGCCCATCTGTCGGATACGAACAATCTGCCCCGGCTGGCGGAAGCGGCAGTAGCGACGGCGTTTCGGAGACACGATATCGACGGCGTCACCGTCCGCGCCGCCGGTCAGCACAAACCGGGTGACGTGATCAGCTGAGCGCTTCCAGGAACGCTGCCACACCCGACCTGAGATTTTCCAGGCTGTAGCCCCCCTCGAGCACACCGGCCAGCGGCTTCCCGAACGAGAGAAGTTCGGCCGTGATGGCGGCGTAATCCTCCTCCCTGAGTGTGAAACCCGCCAGCGGATCACCGGCCATGGAATCGAAACCGGCCGAGACGACGACGAGGTCGGGGACCCAGTCGGAAGTGGCTTCCCCGATGGCGGCCAGGAGGTCGTCACGGTACTGTTCGGGAGCCAGGCCGGGCGGCCTGGGCAGGTTCCAGACATTGCCGACCCCCCGCTCCTCCTCCGCGCCCGTGCCGGGATAGTGAGGCCACTGGTGGAGGGAGATGAACCGGATCCGGGGATCATCCTCGACGAGCGCCTGGGTGCCGTTGCCGTGATGAACGTCCCAGTCGACGATGAGGATCTGCCCTGCCTCGGGGCGCTCAAGCATCTCACGGACGGCGACCACGACATTGGAGAAGAGGCAGAAGCCCATGGCCCGACCGGCCAGGGCGTGGTGTCCCGGGGGCCGGACCGCGGCGAAGGCGCCTTCACCCCGATCGATGGCGAGTTCGCATGCCAGCACCGCCGCTCCGGCGGCCCTGAGGGCGGCCTCCCAGCTGGCGTGGTTGGTCGCGGTATCGGGATCGAGCTGCCGCCCGCCCGCCTCGCTGCTCGATCGTATCATCTCGATATAGAGGGAGGAGTGCACCCGCTCGAGCTGTTCCCCGGTTGCCTCGGGAGCTTCATGCCAGGTCAGACGATCCTTCCAGGGAGCAGCGTTCAGCATTGTCATGATGGCGCCGATCCGCTCCGGACTCTCGGGATGGCCCGGTCCCCCGCTGTGCTCGAGACATTTCGGATGGGTGATGATGTGGATCAAGGTCTCCTCCTTCATACCTGACCGGTGTCGACCGCGCGCCAGAGGTAGAGACTGGCCACCGTCCGCCACGGTTTCCATCGTTCGCCGTATTCGATGATCTCTCGCGGGGCGGGATTCTCTTCGAGACCGCGCACGATCCGGAATCCGCTCTGGACTCCGTAATCAGTGGCTGCCAGCACGTCGGGCCGCCCGAGGGCGAAGATCAGCAGCATCTGGGCCGTCCACGGTCCGATCCCCCGGACCACGGTCAGGCTCTCCACGATCTCCTCGTCGGTCATCCGCCGCAGGCGCGCCGCTGTCGGAACGCTCCCGTCGATCACCTTCGCCGCCAGATCCATGATCGCCGCGCTCTTCGACCGTGAGAGACCGGCGCTCCGCAAAGTCTCCTCCGGAGTGGCCAGCACCTCCTCCGGCGCAGGAAACCGGTTCCCCTCATAGAGTGCCCGGAAACGTCCGAAGATCGTCGCGGCCGCTTTCCCGTTCAGCTGCTGGTAGGTGATGGCTTCCGACAGGTAGCGGAAGGGACTCCGGAGAGGTTTCAGCGGCAGCGTGACCGGGCCGATCCGTTCGATCCATTCCCCCAGCGAGGGATCGCCCTCCGAGAGGGCCCTCCCCGCCTCCTCGAGACTGAAGTCAGGTTCCATGCCGCTCCTGCTCCCTTCTGTCTGATGGTCCGGTCCGGGGTGCATGTTCGTGATGCCTGTTCCGGATATCCATCCCGCATGACCGATCGTGACCTTGATGATGCAGTCGCTCCGAACCTGACCGCAAACCGGTTTTCCACCCGCGATCGGTTTTTCTGTCATCCGCCGGGCGGAATTTCCAGTTTAATGGTCTGATACCCTTTAACCGGAGGTTCCTCATGCGCCGTGCGCGCCCGGCTCTGCTCTCCATGTTCTGCCTCGCCATCCTTCACATAGCCGGCCCTCACCG
>JALGWK010000340.1 GCA_025774205.1 bacterium | reverse complement strand
GAGTCCGAACGTCCCCAGATAACCACTGGTGACCCGGCCGGCGGTGAGTCGCTCCGGCTGTCCCTCTCCGGTGAGATTGACGGCCCAGCCGGTCGAGATCCCCACCTGCTCGAAATGGGAGGTGTCGTCGCGGTAGTTCCGGAAGCCCCTTATCGAGACCGGAGCCACCAGGTCTACCGAGGGATAGTGATGGTTGATGGTCACAAGCCGGTCGGGCGAGGTGTAGGAGAGGGGGCGGAGCAGCATGGCGTTCACCACGCTGAAGATGGTCGTGTTGGCTCCGATCCCGAGCGCGAGGGTCACGATGATGATGATCGACAGACCCGGACTGGTGACAAGCCGTCGAACGCCGAAGCGGATGTTCTGGGGGATGGTGGCCATGCGGAACTCCCGGATCTCGTTTCAGACTATCGTTGATCTGATCTTGATTTCTCCCTCGAGCGTACGGTGCACCGGGCAGCGGCCGGCAATATAGAGCAGACGGTCGCGTTGCTCTTTAGACAGGTCGCCTGTGAACGTCATCTCTTTCTCGATGATGTCCACCTTCGCGCCGGGGTCGCTCTCACAGTCCTCGCAGTCTCTGGCGTGGATCTTGTGTGTACTGAGGCTGACCGAGACTTCCTCGAGCGGCCATTCTTTACGCCGGGCGTACATCTCCACCGTCATGACCGTGCAGGCGGCGAGGGAGCTGAGCAGCAGGTCGTAGGGATTTGGTCCGACATCGGTTCCGCCCCATTCGACCGGTTCGTCAGCGGTAATGAAGTGTCCCCCGGCCTCAATCCCTACCTGCATGCCATAGGAACTGTGCGCGATCACGCTCATGGTCCTCTCCTTCGCTCGATCTCAACGACAGAAAAACAGGCCTCCCTGGACAGGAGACTGCAACCCCACCCCGGGAGACCTGATACCGGGACCTCAGCGGACGGTGAAGTCCCGTCCGGTTAGTGGGCGATGTCCAGAGCTTCTTACATACCTGATCCCGGGTCGATCA
The DNA here is from genome assembly GCA_025774205.1 of bacterium. Classification (GTDB taxonomy): domain Bacteria; phylum Blakebacterota; class Blakebacteria; order Blakebacterales; family Blakebacteraceae; genus Blakebacterum. The sequence continues at coordinate 1,548 of JALGWK010000340.1, read as the reverse complement.
GCGGTCCGGGGTTTCCCGTATCGTCCGCTTCCGAAGCGGTGTCGCGCGCATGAGCCGATGGACCGGATAGGTCTGCGGGCCGCCGCCCCACTGGGTGGCGAGGTAGCGGTCGAAGAAGTTCCAGTAGAGGAACCCGTCATCGCTCTCCGCCTCGAGCAGGTAGGCCGCGACCGGGGCCAGCGGCTGGGCGGTAGTGACGTAGAAGGTCCCGGCCGGGAACTTCACTTCGCCGGTCACGTACTCGCCCTCGACCGTGTTGGGGTAGTGTCCCTGGTTGAGCCGGGTGGCAGCCTGCAGGCCGGTGACGGTGTACGATTCCACCTCCAGTGTCACCGGGGCCGTAAGGCGTTCGACCAGGATTCCGTGATCGATCAGTTTCCCGATGACGGTCATGTCCTGGGCGGTGATCAGGTATCCGGCGGGGAAGGGGATGGTGCGGTCGGGGGTGTAGAGACCGAAGTAGGGCACGTCAGTGTAGGTCTTCTTCACCTCGGTCGGCCGCGCCCGCTGTCTTCCGCCGGCCGTTTCGGTGACCTCCATCTCGTACCCCTGGATCGTCAGCCGTTCAGGGATCGCCTCACGCCCGTAGGAGATGATAAAGACATCGTCCTCCTGCGGATCGAGACCCCGCTCGATCGTCCGGCGGTCGGCGTCCCGCAGCATCGAGACGACCTCGTCCCGGTGGTCATACAGGTAGTCGAGGAAGGTGAGGTAGAGGTGGTAGCAGCCGCGAACCCTCGTCTCGTAAGGCGCGTAGGGGTAGTTCTCGTTCAGGACCGAGAGCCGGTTGCGCAGCCCGACGTAGTTGCTCAGGTAGCGTGGCTGGGGCCCGAGCGGCACCCACCCCTTGCCGGGATCACTCGAATCGAAGAAGTCGCCATGCAGGGTGCACATGGTGTTGTACTCATCCATCATGTGCCGGTTGATGGCCGGCATCATCACGTCGGCGGTGAACTCCAGCAGGGCGGTGTCACCGTTGGGATTCAGTCCCCAGGTCCAGGTGACCGGTTCCTGGTGGTAGGAGCCGTTGTGGGTGTGGCTGTCGAAGAAGAGGATCGGGTCCCATCGATTCAGCACGTTCTGAACCAGCCCCTGCACCTCGGGACTCTCCTGCTTGAGTCCGTCCCGGTTCAGATCGAGGTTCTGGCCGTTGTACCGGATCCCCACCCCCTGCTCGGGACCGTCCTGGTTGGTGCGGTTCCGAGGGCTGATCTTGTCATTCCCGTCGGGATTGAAATTCGGGACGATGAGGATGACGAGCCGGTCGAAGTAGTCCTTCGTTTTCCCCAGGACCAGGTCGCGGGCCAGCATCAGGGCGGCTTCCTTCCCCTCCACCTCGCCGGCATGGATGTTGGCCTGGAAGTAGACCACTGCCCGATCGTCGAAATTGAGGTCGGCCGGTGAGGAGGGGAGGGGATCACCGATGATGATCAGCGGCAGCAGCTTCCCCTCGGCGGTCCGGCACAGTTCCTCTACCCGGATGAGGGGGCTCAGCGACTGCAGTTCGGCGATGAACTCGAGGACATCGACATGCCGGGAGGTAGCGGT
>JALGWK010000339.1 GCA_025774205.1 bacterium | reverse complement strand
AAAGCGGGTGCTAGCGACTTCCTAACCAAACCGCCCGATCCCGGACACCTGCTGATGGTCCTGGAACGGGCCATCGGTACACAATCGCTCGAGCAGGAGGTCAGGCGCGTCCGCACCAGAGAGGAGTCGGAGTTCACTATCGTAGGTGGTGAGGCGCTCTCCATGAAGGAATTCAGGGAGAATCTGGAGCGGGTCGCGGCGACCGACGCGACAGTCCTGCTGACCGGTGAGACCGGAACGGGGAAGGAACTCGCCGCCCGGGCAATCTGGAATGACGGGAAAAGAGCCTCCGGTCCGTTCATCGTGGTGAACTGCGCTACCCTCAGTGAAACCCTGCTCGAATCGGATCTCTTCGGACATGAGAAGGGAGCCTTCACGGGAGCTATCTCAGCCAAGCGGGGGATGCTTGAGGAAGCAGACGGGGGAACGCTCTTTCTCGATGAAGTCGGTGAGCTTCCGCTGACGATCCAGGCCAAATTGCTGCGGGTCATCGAATACGGTGAATTCCAGCGTGTCGGCGCGACCATCAAGAGGAAGAGTGATGTCAGGATCGTCGCCGCCTCCAATCGCGACCTGGAACAGGAGGTGGCTGAAGGCGGCTTCCGCACCGATCTCTACCACCGCCTCAACGTTGTGAAGCTCCTTCTCCCGCCGCTCCGGGACCGGATGGAAGATCTCACCGGGATCGTCGATCACCACCTGCGCCGGTTGAGCACCGAACTCGGTCGTCCGGTCCAGGTACTGCCGGAGGAGGTCTGGACCAGGATGCGGTCGTACGACTGGCCCGGCAATATCCGGGAGGTGAGAAACGTCCTTGAGCGGGCCCTCGTCCTCTCACCCGACGGAACGATCCGACCTGTCGATGTGCCGGAGACCGGAGCGTCCGGAGAGATGGAAGGGCCGGCCGGCATCCCGATCGGGACCCCGCTCACCGAAGCCCTTGAACAATACAAGAAGTGGATGGTCGATCGAACCCTCGAGGCCTGTAACGGGAACCAGACCCGCGCCGCCGGGATGCTCGGCATGCACCGTTCCTCACTGAACCGGCTCCTGAAGGATCTCGATCTCAGATGAAACCGCGAGCCGGCTCATGTGAGCCGGCTCAGCGGAACCCTCACAGGCTTTCGTGACACCGGGCCGGGCATATCAGCGACCGGCGAATCCGATCAGAAGACTCAAGGTCATTCCCTTCTCCACGAACTGGACCGCCAGATCGATCGGCATATGCAGTTCTCCGGACCTCTTCGTCACTCCCGCGCTCAAGGTCACTGCCGGACCGGCGAGTGATATGGTCGGCCCGAATCCGATCCGGTTCCCACGGGCACCGCGCACACCGATCAACCAGGTGACGCTGGGGAGGATCTTCCCTTGATCGAGTCCGCCGATCAAGGGCATGAGCTGTGTGTATCCCGCGGCGCCGTCGCGCGCGACCGGGAAGCGGGCTTCAACCTGCCAGCCGAACTGAAGCAGGATCGGCCCCTTGCCGAAATCCCTCTGCAGGTCGTCCGCCAGTTCACCCGCCACGAGAGTAAGACCCACTTTCGGGCCGGTACTGCCGGTGATGTTGAGCGACCCGGACTGGGCTGCCGCCGGAGCCGCCAGGGCGAGCACAACGAGGCTCGCGACTATCGGTACTGATCTGATGGGTTTCATGACAGGTCCTCCCTGTTTGAGTGTTCTGTCATCCCTGTAATGCATACCGTGTGCCAGTTCCGACCTGCCGGGTACGATTTCATCCAATTGATTGATACGATGCGGGTTACGGTTTATGTCGGGAGTTTTGGACCGCTCTCCTGCTTCACATCCGTCCCGGAACTGCTCCCCTGCTGTCACACTCTCTGTGACCGGCACCTCACAGACACCGGCAGCATTCCCCCAGTGCATTACCAGAGGGTCGATGATAGACTTGTCCGATTCGTTCCCTTGAACCACCTGAAGATTGCAGAGGCACCATCATGAGACTCCTCTTCGACGCACGGCAGCTGTCAATATCCCTCGGAAGCGCCCTGCTCCTCTCGCTCGCGCTGCAGACAACCACCACGGCCCAGACCCCACCCGACCGGTGGCTGGTGCCCGCTGAAATCCGCCAGGCGATTCTGGAGGAGTTCTCCGGTGAACTCGCGCTGCAGCACGTCCAGCTGCTGGCCGCGAACCGGATCCGGCCCGAAGAGGAGTACACGCAGAAGTTCTTCGAGACGAGTTACCTGGAGGAGATGGCCACCCGTTACGGCCTCTCGGATGTCGCGGTCGACTACTTTCCCTCCGGCAATATCTGGGTGCCGTATGAAGCCGACCTCTGGATGGTGGCACCGGTCAGGAAGAAGATCGCCAGCCTGACCATGGTACCATCGGCGCTGGCTTCCAACAGCCGCAGCGCCGACGTAGTGACCGAGGTCGTCTGGGTCGGGAACGGCCAGCCGGCCGATTACGAGGGCATCGATGTCAACGGCAAGATCGTCATGGGAAGCGGATCGGTCAGCAGCGCCTTCAGTTCGGGAGTCAACCAGCGTGGAGCGGCCGGCGCGCTCGGCACAGGAAGCCCC
>JALGWK010000049.1 GCA_025774205.1 bacterium | reverse complement strand
GAAGGCGGAAGCGGTCGCCCGGAACCACCCGGGAGCCGTCGTCATCGGCGCTGATACGGTCGTCGTATCCGCTGATGGTGAACTGCTGGGAAAGCCGGCGGACGTCGAATCGGCGGTCAGGATACTGATGATGCTGTCGGGGAAACCGCACACGGTGTTCACCGGGGTGGCGGTGATCGGTCCCGGCCGCGAAGAGATATCGGTCGCGACCGAAGAAACCCGGGTTGTGATGAGAGCATTTGGACGCGAGGAGGCCGCGCGCTACGTCGCCTCCGGTGAACCGATGGACAAGGCCGGCGCCTACGGTGTACAACTCCGCGGGGCGCTGCTGGTGGAACGGGTCGAAGGGTGTTACTTTAATGTGGTCGGTCTGCCCCTCAATCTCCTGCGCAGGATGCTGGAGGAACACGGGGTGGCGACACAATCGTGGCTCGGTCCGGAACCGGGAGAGGCGCCCGCTGAGGGCGAGAGGCGCAATGGGTAACAGTTCGAGGGATCATTACGGATCGTGGATCCGCGGCACCCGACAGGGGAAGGGTATGTCGATCGAGGAGGCCTCGGAGGCCACCAATATCGACAGTCAGTACCTGCGCGCCCTTGAAACAGGGAACATCGCCCTCCTTCCGGAACCGTACATGCGGGCCTTCCTGAAGACATACGCCGGCTTCCTCGGTCTCGATCCGGCCGAGGTTCTGAGCCGGTTCGAGGTGTTCCTGCGTGAGGAATCGGAGAGCCTCGACATCCTCAAGGACACCATCAGGGAGCGGGAGGGCCGGAAGCTGCCGTCGGGGAGGGAACGGGAGAGCAGAGACCGTGAGCCGCCCCGCGTCGTGACGCCGAGGGTGGAGAAACAGCGGATAACGTCCTTCCAGCCGCGGAGATCACGCTCCTTTGCCGTACCGGCGGTGATCATCATTTCCGCAGTGGTTCTCCTGGCGGTGTTCGGTTCGATCTGGAACGGGCGCGGTCCGTCCGTGAGCGAGGGGGATGAGGAGGTACCGGCGGTCGTCGACGACACGGACCGGAGTGGTGATGAAGCCGCGCGAACGGCCGAGTCGCGCAACCCGGTCGATCCCGATCCACAAACAGTCGCGGGCACCCCCCAGGAGTTCACGGCCGAAGCCCTCGAAGACACCTGGATGCAGGCCATTGCCGATGGTGATACGGTTGTGACAAGGGTGGTTACCGAGGGTCGGGAGATCACGGTCGCGTTCCGGGACACTCTGGAGGTCAAGATCGGGAAGAACCACGGCATGAGACTCCGGTTCAACGGCGAGGAACTCACCGACCTCGGTCCGGAGGGCATGATCCTCTCTTTTTTCCTGACCGTTGACGGGATGCGACAGCGCCGGCTCACCTACCCGCCTGAAACGATCCCCGATTTCCTCAATATCCCTCCGGGATCGTGACCGGAGCCTTCGTCCAGGTCGCTCTCCCTCTCCCCCTGAAGCAGACCTTTACCTACGCCGTACCCATAGACCTGCGGGATGAGATCACGGTCGGCTCAGCACTCCTGGTCCCGTTCCGGGGCAGAGAGCTCACCGGTTTCGTGGTCGAGGTGACCGACGAACCGGTCGAAGGCGCGCCGGAGCGGCTGCGCGAGGTGCTCGGGACAGTAGAGAAGGGTTCGCTTTTTCCGCCCGATCTCCTGGCGGTGTCGAACTGGATGGCGGAGTACTACCAGTGCGGTCTGGGAGAGGTGCTGGCCGCCGCCGTGCCGGAGAAGGGAAGCCGTCGGCGCAAACGGGATCTCGATGTTGAGAGTGTCCCGACGCCGGAGGAGCTGGTCAGCCTCGAGGAACATCCCGAATTCTCGCTTACCGGGCGCCAGGAGGAGATCCTGGTGCCTCTGCTGGCCGGTCTGGAAGGACGGCAATACCTCACCGCGGTGCTCCACGGTGTCACCGCGAGCGGCAAAACTGCGGTCTATGAGCGACTGGTTGCGAGTGCCCTCGAAGAGGGGCGAAGCGCGATCATACTGGTGCCGGAGATATCGATCACCCCGCAGATCGTGGCCCTTTTCAGGTCGCGGTTCGGGGAGAGGGTAGCTCTCTTCCACAGCCGGCTGAAGTCGAGGGACCGGTACGTACAGTGGCGCCGGGTGCTTGACGGGGAGGCGCGGGTGGTGATCGGGCCCCGCTCGGCGGTCCTGGCGCCCGTGCGGGACCTGGGAGTCATCGTGGTGGATGAAGAACACGAGACCTCCTACAAACAGACGGAACCCGATCCCCGCTATCATGCCCGGGATGTGGCAGTCATGCGTGCCCGTGAAGCCGACGCCCTCTGTGTCCTCGGATCGGCCACACCAAGCGCGGAATCGTATCGGAACGCCCTGGAAGGGAAATACCTGCTCCTTGAGATGCCCGAGCGGATCAGCTCACGCCCCATGCCGACCATTGAACTCGTGGATCTGGCGGCCGAGCAGAAGGAACGGCGACGCGAGGGGACGGTCATCCTCGGAGAGCGGCTGGAGCAGGAACTCGATGAGTGCCTCTCGAGGGGAGAGCAGTCGATCATCTTCCTCAACCGCCGCGGATTCAGCCCGGCGATCACCTGCCGTGACTGCGGTGAGGCTGACGAGTGCCGCAATTGCAGCGTGGCGATGACCTACCACAGCCGGGAGGGGGAGCTGGTCTGCCATTACTGCGGTGTCAGGAAGCAGCCTCCGACACACTGTCCGGCCTGCGGCAGCGCCGACCTCAGTCACCGCGGTCTGGGCACCCAGAGGGTTGAGACGGCCCTCCAGAAACGGTACCCGGAGGCCTGTGTCCTGAGGATGGATTCCGATACTACCCGCCAGCGCGGCAGTCACGGCGCCCTCTATCGCCGGTTCGCCTCCGGGGAAGGGGACATTCTCCTCGGCACCCAGATGGTCGCCAAGGGATTCCACTTCCCCGGGGTGACCCTGGTGGGTGTGATATCGGCCGACGCGGAACTCCACTTCCCCGATTTCCGGGCCAACGAACGAACCTTCCAGCTGATCACGCAGGTGGCGGGTCGCGCCGGCCGGGGTGAGGAACCCGGCAAGGTTATCGTGCAGTCATACGCTTCCGGTAATCCCGGAATAGACCATGCCGTCAGTGGTGATTACCGGGCCTTCATGACCGCTGAACTCGCCTCCCGCGAGAGCCTCGGATACCCGCCCTGCGGTCGCATGATCAGGATCGTGATCCGGGGTCGGGAAGAGGTGACGGTCCAGAAGAGGGGCCGGGAGGTCCTGCGGCTGCTGACTAAAGTCGTCCCCGACAGTGTTATGGTGCTCGGTCCCGCACCGGCTCCCCTCTACCGACTGAACCGGTGGTACCGGGTCCATCTCTTCCTCAGGGGGCCATCAGCCCTTACCCTGCGCCGGTGCGTGGAGAGTTCCGGGATCGTGGTCTCGGGAGGCGGTCCGGTCCATCTCACGGTCGACGTGGATCCGGTCGACATGCTGTGAACGACCGGGTCGGAGGGCCCCGGGAACAGCCCGCCACGTCGACGTCTGAACGCGGCGGAGAGGGGGGAAACATCTTGACATAGTCGCTCTGATTCCTTATCTGGTGAGGAGCAATAGGTGACGAATCACCTGGTGCCTCGCACACGCCGAAGAGAAATCCCAAGCACTCTTTCCAAGGTTCAATGATCGGCACCCTTTTATATGCGCTCTGTCGCATGTCCCCGGGATCACTTCTATGTAAGGACCCAGCGACCGGACGCACCATCCCTCCAGGAGGCGGAGCCTTCACAGAACAGGTTACGAGGTTTACAGAATGGACATAGCAAATCTTAAAGCGATGAGCATCGTGGAATTGACCGAACTGGCCAGCAGTCTCGATGTCGAAAGCGTCTCGGGGCTCAGGAAACAGGACCTGATCTTCAGGGTCCTCGAAGCCCAGACCGAGAAAAATGGCAATATCTTCGGGGTCGGGGTCCTGGAGATCCTTCCCGACGGATACGGCTTCCTCCGCTCCTCATCGTACAACTACCTCCCCGGGCCCGACGACATCTATGTCTCGCCCAGTCAGATCAAGCGGTTCGGTCTTCTGACCGGTGACACCGTTTCCGGGCAGGTCCGTCCTCCCAAGGAGAGTGAGCGGTTTTTCGCCCTTCTCAGGGTAGAAGCCGTCAACGACAGCCCGCCGGAGGAATTGAAGCAGAGAACCCTTTTCGACAACCTGACTCCTCTCTATCCCGAGCAGCGGTTCAGCCTCGAGAACGAGGAGGGTACGCTCTCCATGCGGATCATGGATCTGCTCACCCCGCTCGGGAAGGGACAGCGCGGTCTCATCACCTCGCCGCCGCGAGCCGGGAAAACGGTTCTCCTGCAGTTGATCGCCAACTCGATCGTGGAGAACCATCCTGAGGTCGTGATGATCATCCTGCTCATCGACGAGCGTCCCGAGGAAGTGACCGACATGGAGCGGTCAGTAAGAGGCGAGGTCATCAGCAGCACCTTCGACGAACCGGCTGAACGACACGTCGTCATCGCCGACATGGTGCTGGAGAAGGCGAAGAGGATGGTCGAGCACGGTAAGGACGTGGTCATTCTGCTCGACTCGATCACCCGGCTGGCGCGGGCCCACAATACCGTGGTGCCGCACTCCGGCAAGATCCTGAGCGGTGGTGTCGACGCCAACGCCCTGCAGCGGCCGAAGCGGTTTTTCGGAGCTGCCAGGAACATCGAATTCGGCGGCAGTCTGACGATCATCGGAACCGCCCTGATCGAGACCGGTTCACGGATGGATGAAGTGATCTTCGAAGAGTTCAAGGGGACCGGTAACATGGAACTGGTGCTCGACCGGCGTCTGGCCGATCGAAGGATCTGGCCCGCTATCGATGTGAACCGTTCCGGAACCCGGAAAGAGGAACTGCTGTTGTCAGAAAAGGAACTGAGCCGTGTCTGGATACTGCGCAAGTTCCTGAACGAGATGAACCCGGTAGAGGGAATGGAGTTCCTCTGCGAGAAGATGTCGCACAGCAAGACGAACGACGATTTCCTCGACACGATGAACCAGTAGGCACCGCTTGAATGCGACGGTTGTTGCGTGACAGGGCCGAAGGTTCCTGCCCGACAGCAGGAACCTTGTTCCGGTCGCGGCGTCGAGACCATACATTGAGTAACAAGAGGCATGATACGATGAAATCAGACATACATCCGGAATACAACGAGATCACCGTCAGCTGCATCTGCGGTCACACCTTCAAGACCCGATCGACGAAGGAAAAGATCGATCTGGAGATCTGTTCGCAGTGCCATCCCTTTTACACCGGCAAGCAGAAGCTCGTTGACACGGCGGGCCGGGTGGAGCGATTCCGCAAACGGTATGCCAAGGCAGAGGAACTCAGCAGGAAGGCCTCGAAGACTGAGAAGTGAGGCCCGCTGTCGGGCTCGGATTCCGGGTGATGGAGTGCTCTAGCGGGCGCTCCATCACCTTTTTTTGTAAAGGCCGAAAACGATGACGTTTGATTCCCTGAAAGAGGTGGAGGAGAGGCTGCAGGAGCTGTACGTCCTGCTGGCAGATCCCAAAGTCATCGCCGATACCACCAGGATCAGGGAACTGGGACGGGAACACCGAACCCTCGAGGATATTGTCAAGGTCTGGAAGGAATATGACACGATCCGCGCGGACGTGGATGAGGCCCGGGAGATCATCCGCGACAACAGTGATGATGAACTCGAAGCTATGGCCCGGAGCGAGGTGGAGGAGGGGGAGGCGCGCCTGGCCGACCTCGAACGCAAACTCCACTCTCTCCTGATACCACGCGATCCCGATGACTCGAGGAATACGATCGTGGAGATCCGCGCCGGTACCGGTGGTGAGGAGGCGGGGCTTTTCGCGTCGAATCTCTTCCGGATGTATTCCCGATACGCCGAGAAACAGGGCTGGAAGACCGAAGTCATGAGCGGTACGCCGTCGGAGATGGGCGGTTTCAAGGAGATCATCTTCCTGGTCACGGGCGATGAAGTCTACGGCAAGCTCCGTTACGAGAGCGGTGTGCACCGGGTGCAACGGGTTCCCGAGACGGAGACACAGGGGAGGATCCATACTTCGGCCGCCTCGGTGGTTATCCTTCTGGAGGCGGGGGAAGTGGAAGTTGATCTCGATCCTGAGGATCTCCGGATCGATGTCTACCGGTCCTCGGGGCCGGGCGGGCAGAGCGTCAATACAACCGATTCCGCGGTCCGCATCACTCACCAGCCGACAGGACTGGTGGTGAGCTGCCAGGATGAGAAGAGCCAGCACAAGAACAAGGCCAAGGCCCTGAAGATACTCAGTTCGCGTCTGCTCGAACTCCGCCGCAAGGAACAGGCCGATCAGGAGGCTGCCGAGAGACGGACCATGGTGGCCGGGGGGGACCGTTCAGCCAAGATCCGGACCTACAATTACCCGCAGAACAGGGTGACGGACCACCGGATCAAGCTGACGCTGCATTCGCTGAATGAGATACTTTCGGGTGATCTGGGGGATCTCATCGAGGCGCTCCGACTGGCTGACAGCGCCTACGATCCGGCGGTAGTGAGGAGAGGGTAAGGACGTGTCCGCTGTTGTATCGACAGGATTGAGACATCTGCTGGAGAAGATCTCCGAGCGGCTCGCGGCGGCCGGAATCGAGGCCCCGGGAGTCGAGGCTGAGGGGCTCCTCTCGGCTGCTCTCGGCGATGTCCCGCGTCACCTGCTCTACCAGGAAGAGCGTGAGATCACCGACGACGAACAGGTCATCCTCGAGCAGTTCATCTCGAGGAGACTCGCCGGAGAACCGCTGCAGTACATCACCGGTGAAGCCGCCTTCCGGCTCCTCACCCTTCAGATCGATCGACGGGCGCTGATCCCCCGGCCGGAGACAGAAGGACTGGTGGAGGTGGCGCTCAGACTCATGGGCTCCAACCGACAGGCGCTGGTCCTCGATGCCGGAACGGGGAGTGGCGCCATCGCCCTCTCTCTCGCGGTTGAATGCCCCCAGTGGAGGATTGTGGCCGCCGAGATCAGTCCGGCCGCGCTCGAACTGGCGAGGGAGAACGCCGACCGGTACGACGTGGGGCAGATCGAGTGGCTGGAGGCGGACATCACCCGGCTCGATTTCTGGCGCCATCTGCCGCCGCTCGACCTGGTGGTAAGCAACCCGCCTTACGTGACCGTGGAGGAGTGGGAGGAGCTGCCCCGGGAGATACGGGAGTACGAACCGAAGGTGGCGCTCGTCGCGGGACCGCGGGGTTTCGATGTCATCTCGGCGCTGCTCGAAGGCGCTTCGACGCGTGTCAAGCCGGGCGGACTCGTCGTTATCGAGATCGGTGATACCCAGGGGGATGAGGCGATCGAACTGGCCCGGATAAACGGATTCGTCGACGCGCGCGTGGCGCCCGATCTTTCCGCCCGTCCGCGTTTCCTGATAGCCCTCCAGCGGAGGAATTACAGCTGATGGATGAGTTCCACATAGAGGGCGGGTTCAGGCTGGAAGGTGACGTCCCGGTCAACGGGGCCAAGAACGCCGCTCTCCCGATCCTGATCGCGGCCCTCCTGGTCGAGGAGGGGGAGAGTGTCATCAGGAACGTGCCCGACCTGCGCGACATCCATTCCTGCCTCGAGGTGCTGGGGCACCTCGGGGTGGAGAGTGAGTTCGACCTCGAGCATTCCACCGTCACGCTCGATGCCTCGAGTCTGGACAGCTTCGAAGCGCCCTATGAACTGGTGCAGAAGATGCGTGCCTCCTTCCTCGTCATGGGGCCGCTCCTCGCCCGCCTCGGCCAGGCCAGGATCAGTCTGCCCGGCGGTTGCGCAATCGGATCGCGTCCGGTGGACCAGCACCGGAAAGCCTTTCGGGCCATGGGCGCCAGCTTCGAAGACGAGGGGGGATACATGCTCGGCACGGCCAAGCCCCTGAGCGGAGCCACCATCTTCTTCGATCGTCCCAGCCATACCGGCACCGAGAACGTGATCATGGGCGCCGTCCTTGCCGAGGGCACGACCACAATCGTCAATGCCGCCTGTGATCCAGAGGTGAGTGACCTGGCGCGTTCCCTGAGGGCCGCCGGCGCGAATATCGCCGGTGAGGGGAGCACGGAGATCATCATCGAGGGAGTAAAGCGTCTTCAGCCCCTCGATTACGCCGTCATGCCCGATCGCCTCGAAGCGGCCACCTTCCTGATCGCGGGCGCTATCACTGGTGGCCGTGTCACGGTCAGGGGGGCGAGGGCGAACGATCTCGGACTGGTCCTTTCCAAGCTGAGTGAGATGGGGGTCGAGATGACCTCTACGGCAGAGAGCGTCACGGCAGGAATCGACGGCCGGCCGGAATCGACGGTCATTACCACCTATCCCTTCCCCGGCTTCCCGACCGATCTGCAGGCTGCGATCATGGCGCTTACGAGTGTCGCGGAGGGTACCAGCGTGATCCGGGAGACGGTTTTCGAGGATCGCTTCCTGCACGTCGCGGAGATGGCGCGCCTGGGAGCCGAGATCCGGACGGTCGGTGACGAAGCCACCGTCATCGGGGTCGAGCACCTCTCGGGAGCTTCGGTGATGGCCAGCGATATCCGGGCCGGCGCCGGTCTGGTGCTGGCCTGCCTGGCGGCCGAGGGGGAATCGGTCATAACACGGGTCTATCATATCGACCGCGGTCACGAACGGGTCGAGGAGCGCCTGCGCTCACTGGGGGCCAGGATCACGCGGGAGGGGTAA
>JALGWK010000338.1 GCA_025774205.1 bacterium | reverse complement strand
ACCGGTCGGCCACGATGGATGGCGCCGTGGGCCTGGCAGGCATCCTCCAGGACCGGGATGTCGTAGCCGCCGGCGGCCTCCTTCAGGGCCCCCATATCAACCGGATTCCCGTAGAGGTGCACCGGCAGGACAGCCTTCGTCCGATCGGTGATCGCGACCTCGAACAGGTTCACATCCATGAGCAGGGTGTCGGGATCGAGATCGATGAAGACCGGCTTCGCCCCGCAGTAGAGGATCGCCTCCACGGTCGCGGCAAAAGTGTGGGCGACAGTGATCACTTCATCGCCGGGTTCCACTCCGAGCGCCAGCAGTCCCAGGTGAAGGGCGGAGGTGCCGCTGTTCACCGCGACCGCGTGCTCGACTTCGCAGAAGCGGGCGAACGATTCCTCGAAGCCCTCGACCTCGGGACCGAGGATGAAGATCCCGCTCCTCACCACCTGCGACAGGGCCGCCTCCAGGTCAGCCGTCAGCGGCTCATTCTGAGGAGTTATTCACGACCCCGCCTCCTCGAGCGCCGGCCAGACTTTGGTGATGCCGGTGCCTTTCACTGCCGAGACAGGGATGATCGTGCGGGCCCCGAGGCTGATGAGAGGGCCCTGTGTTTCACGCATCATCTTCGCCCGGTCGCTCTGGTTCAGCTTGTCGATCTTGGTCAACAGCGCGATAAAGTGAATATCCATCTGGCCGAGCCAGTTCGCCATCTGCAGATCGGATTCCATCGGTGACCGACGGCCGTCGATGATGAGCGCCACGCACCAGAGATTTCGCAGCGCTGCCTCGCGGAGGTACTCCTCAATGAGCGCGCCCCATTCATTCCGTTCGGTCTGCGAGATCTTCGCGTACCCATACCCGGGCAGGTCGACCAGGCGGAAGGTACCGTGGAGGAACTGGTCGTGGCCCACCCGCTGACGGATGAGGCAGGTGTAGAGGTTGAGTGTCTGGGTCTTGCCCGGCGTGTTGCTGGTACGGGCGAGGTTCTTCCGCCCGAGCAGGGCATTGATGAGGGAGGACTTGCCGACGTTGGAACGGCCGACGAAAGCGATCTCGGGATCGAAACTCTCAGGGAGCTGGCCGTACTTGACGGCCGAGAGCACATACTGACTCTCGTTTACGTCTTCCGGCGTATCGGGGAATATCGGCATGCCCTGGCGTTCCCGACCGGATCTCAGGCGATCTTTTTCCGGGTGCCCGGATCTTCGCCCGGCCCCTCCTCCAGGGCAGGATCGGAGAGTGTCTCAGCCGCCGCTGTCGCGATGTCCGGAGTTACCGCTGCCTCATCGGGAGGTGCCTCCCCATCCCCGGGACTCCCCTCATCGTTGATGATTCCGCTCTGCACCATCGACGGAGTGACGACAATTGCACCCGCCGGCTCCTGGTCGGGGATCTCATACATCAGGTCGAGCATCACCGACTCGAGGATCGAACGGAGGGCCCGGGCTCCGGTCCCCTTCATGATCGCCATATCCACGACGGTCGCGAGGGTTTCCTCCGGGAAGACCAGCTCCACCCCGTCCATCTCGAACGACTTCAGGTACTGCTTCACCAGGGCGTTCTTCGGCTCCGTCAGGATCTTCAGCAGCGCCTCTTTATCGAGATCCTCCAGGGCGCAGTGGACCGGCAGCCGGCCTACCAGTTCCGGGATGATGCCGTATTTGAGCAGATCATCGAACTCGGTCTGGTTGAGCAGCATCCCGCGGGTCTTTTTCGCGACCTCGGCCGACATGCCGAATCCCACCACTTTCTTGCCGAGCCGTCGTCCCACGATGGTGTCGAGGCCGTCGAAGGACCCCCCGCAGATAAAGAGGATGTTGGTGGTGTCGATCTGGATGAGGGCCTGTTCGGGGTGTTTGCGACCACCCTTGGGCGGCACCTGGGCGTCGGTACCTTCGAGGATCTTCAGCAGGGCCTGTTGAACTCCCTCGCCTGAGACGTCTCGAGTGATGCTCGGGTTCTCACTCTTGCGGGCGATCTTGTCGATCTCGTCGATGTAGACGATACCGAGTTCGGCGCGCTTGACGTCGTAGTCAGCCGCCTGCAGCAGCCGGACCAGGATGTTCTCCACATCCTCACCCACGTACCCCGCCTCGGTCAGCGTGGTGGCATCAGCGATCGTGAAGGGAACCTTCAGGACGCGGGCCAGCGTCTGGGCCAGCAGGGTTTTGCCCACCCCGGTCGGCCCCAGCAGGAGGATGTTCGACTTCTCCAGTTCGATGTCGTCATCGCGCAGTTCATCGAGACCGGCGCGGTACTTGATCCGCTTGTAGTGGTTGTAGACGGCCACTGCCAGTGTCTTCTTGGCGGCGTCCTGACCGATGACGTACTCATTGAGGATCGACACGATCTCTTTTGGAGTCGGCAGGGTTTCGAGATCGAACTCAGGTTCCCGCTCGTCCTCTTCCCTGAGGATGTCGGTGCAGAGACCGACACACTCGTTGCAGATGTGGACTCCCGGGCCGGTGATCAGTTTCTGGACCTGTTCAGGTCCCCGTCCGCAGAAGGAGCAGTGCAGCATCTTGCGCGCCTCCCGGCCCGCCTGCAGTTCATCGCCGCCTTCGAATCCACCGCCGTCTGTCCCTTCCGTTCCTTCCCGACCGCCAGTTCCCTCCGGCCCCCTCGGATCGTCTGGTCCACTGAACGTCGTGTCATCACTCATGATTTATTACTTGCTCTTCTCTTCCGGTTTGAAGACGCTGTCCACGATCCCGTACTCCATCGCCTCGGCCGCGTCCATGAAGAAGTTGCGATCGGTGTCGGTCATGACCTTGTCGTTGGACTGTCCCGTATGGTGCGCGAGCATGTCGACCAGCCGGCCCTTCAGTTTCATCATCTCTCTGGCGTGGATCTCGATATCGGAGACCTGGCCCTCGACCCCGCCCCACGGCTGGTGGATCATCACCCTGGCGTTCGGCAGGCAGCTGCGCTTGCCGGGAGCGCCTGCCGCCAGCAGGACCGCGCCCATGCTGGCCGCCTGGCCCATGCAGACGGTGGCGACGTCACAGCGTATGTACTGCATCGTGTCGTAGATACCGAGTCCCGCCGTCACCGA